>NZ_FMTK01000016.1:0-140478 GCF_900100025.1 Pseudomonas sp. NFACC56-3
AACGTGTCGATCCGGCCCAAGGGCCAGGTCGAGTTCGGCACCCGCTGCGAGATCAAGAACGTCAACTCGTTCCGCTTCATCGAGAAGGCGATCAACAGCGAGATCCAGCGCCAGATCGAACTGATCGAGGACGGCGGCAAGGTCATCCAGCAAACCCGCCTGTATGACCCGAACAAGGACGAGACCCGTCCGATGCGCAGCAAGGAAGAAGCCAACGACTACCGTTACTTCCCCGACCCGGACCTGCTGCCAGTGGTCATCGAGGACTCGTTCCTCAATGACGTGCGCGCCACCCTGCCGGAACTGCCGCCGCAGAAACGCGAGCGCTTCCAGGCGCAGTTCGGCCTGTCGAGCTACGACGCCAACGTCCTGGCCACCAGCCGCGAACAGGCCGATTACTTCGAAAAAGTCGTGAGCATCGGCGGCGACGCCAAGCTGGCGGCCAACTGGGTGATGGTCGAGTTGGGCAGCTTGCTGAACAAGCAAGGCCTGGAGATCGAGCAGTCGCCAGTGTCGGCCGAGCAGTTGGGCGGCATGCTGGTGCGGATCAAGGACAACACCATTTCCGGCAAGATCGCCAAGATGGTGTTCGAAGCCATGGCCAACGGTGAAGGCAGCGCCGACGAGATCATCGAGAAGCGCGGCTTGAAGCAGGTCACCGACACCGGCGCCATTTCCGCCGTGCTCGATGAAATGCTCGCGGCCAACGCCGAGCAGGTCGAACAATACCGGGCGGCAGACGAAGCCAAGCGGGGCAAGATGTTCGGCTTCTTCGTCGGCCAGGCCATGAAAGCCTCCAAGGGCAAGGCCAACCCGCAGCAGGTCAACGAACTGCTGAAAAGCAAGCTCGAAGGCTGATTGACGCTTTGCTGATCAGCAACCTTTCCTGTGTCCTGACGGGGCCGGACCGAGCAAACGAACGCTTCGAAAAAACGCGTACTACGGGGGCCACTTGCCAAGTGCCAACGCTCGTACCGACTTCTGATTCGGATTTGCGTTCTTTTGTGGGAGAGATGTAAAGACCCGTGTAATCGTGCTTTCAGCGCCGGACAAAGCCACATGTCTCGCTATTCAGTGAACCACCTCAGTCCCGCTCGCGGGCGACGTGGTTCAGAAAGCCTCTTTCAACCTAAATGTCCATATTCTTCTCCGCTATACCTCTGACCGCAATGATCAACCCGCTACTAATGGACATTAGGATGCCCGAGTCAAAATCTATTGTCTGGTGTCAGAATATTTTGTCTGTTGTCAAAATCTATTGTCTAGAACCAGCACCACCTGGCCCTTGGTGGACGACTCACTCCACCGTCACAGACTTCGCCAAGTTACGCGGCTGGTCCACATCAGTCCCCTTGAGCACCGCGACGTAGTACGACAGCAACTGCAGCGGGATGGTGTAGAGGATCGGCGACAGGATGTCGTGGATGTGCGGCATGTGCACCACGTGGGTGCCTTCACCGTTGGTCATGCCGGCTTGCTCGTCTGCAAAGACAATCAACTGGCCGCCGCGGGCGCGCACTTCCTGCAGGTTGGACTTGAGCTTTTCCAGCAGTTCGTTGTTCGGCGCCACGGTGACCACCGGCATGTCGTTATCCACAAGTGCCAGCGGGCCGTGCTTGAGTTCTCCGGCCGGGTAGGCCTCGGCGTGGATGTAGGAGATTTCCTTGAGCTTCAAGGCCCCTTCCATCGCCACCGGGAATTGCGCACCACGCCCGAGGAACAGGGTGTGGTGCTTCTCGGCGAACAGCTCGGCGATCTTTTCCACGGTGCTGTCCATGGCCAAGGCTTCGCCCAGACGGGCCGGCAGGCGGCGCAGTTCTTCCACCAGTTTGGCCTCGACGCCCTCGCCCAGAGTACCGCGGACCTGGCCCAGGGACAGGGTCAGCAGCAACAGGCCCACCAGTTGCGTGGTGAACGCTTTGGTCGACGCCACGCCGATCTCACGGCCGGCCTGGGTCAGCAGGGTCAGGTCGGACTCGCGCACCAGCGAGCTGATGCCGACGTTGCAGATCGCCAGGCTGGCGAGAAAGCCCAGTTCCTTGGCGTTGCGCAGGGCCGCCAGGGTGTCGGCGGTTTCCCCGGACTGGGAAATGGTGACGAACAAGGTGTCCGGCTGCACCACCACCTTGCGGTAACGGAACTCACTGGCCACTTCGACCTGGCACGGAATACCGGCCAGTTCTTCGAGCCAGTAACGGGCGACCATCCCGGCGTGATAACTGGTGCCGCAGGCAACGATTTGCACGTTACGCACCTTGGCGAACAGTTCGGCCGCCTGTGGGCCGAACGCCTGGACCAGCACCTGGTTCTGGCTCATGCGGCCTTCCAGGGTACGCTGCACCACGGCCGGTTGTTCGTGGATTTCCTTGAGCATGAAGTGGCGGAACTCGCCCTTGTCGGCGGCTTCGGCACCGTCGCGGTATTGAACGGTCTCGCGCTCCACGGCTTTGCCGTCGATGTCCCAGATTTGCACGCTGTCGCGGCGAATTTCGGCGATATCGCCTTCTTCCAGGTACATGAAGCGGTCGGTGACCTGACGCAGCGCCAACTGATCGGAAGCCAGGAAGTTTTCCCCCAGGCCCAGGCCGATCACCAATGGGCTGCCGCTACGGGCTGCGACCAGGCGATCAGGTTGTTTCGCGCTGATGACCGCCAGGCCATAGGCACCGTGCAGTTCCTTGACGGTGGCCTTGAGGGCCACGGTCAGGTCCGCCAGGTCCTTGAGCTTGTGGTTGAGCAGATGGGCGATGACTTCAGTGTCAGTGTCCGAAGTGAACACATAACCGAGCGCCTTGAGCTGTTCACGCAGGGCTTCGTGGTTTTCGATGATGCCGTTGTGCACCACCGCCAGATCGCCGGAGAAATGCGGGTGAGCGTTACGCTCGCACGGCGCGCCATGGGTGGCCCAACGGGTGTGAGCGATACCGAGGCGACCGAGCAGCGGTTCGGCGTCCAGCGCCTGCTCCAGCTCGCTGACCTTGCCCGGACGCCGCATGCGCTCGAGCTTCTCCTCGTTGGTGAACACCGCCACACCGGCGCTATCGTAGCCGCGGTATTCCAGGCGCTTGAGGCCTTCGAGCAAGATTGCTGTGATGTTGCGTTCAGCAACGGCGCCGACAATTCCACACATGCTATTTCTCCTGGCTGACAGGCGCGCAGATCACGGTGATGCCGCGGGCCTGAATCTGATCGCGGGCCTCTACGGGCAGGCGATCATCGGTAATAAGGGTATGGACGCTGCTCCACGGCAGCTCCAGGTTGGGGATCTTGCGGCCGATCTTGTCGGCCTCCACCATCACGATCACTTCCCGGGCAACCTCAGCCATCACGCGGCTCAAGCCCAGCAGTTCGTTGAAGGTGGTGGTACCTCGAACCAGATCGATGCCGTCGGCGCCGATGAACAACTGGTCGAAATCGTAGGAACGCAGAACCTGCTCGGCCACCTGGCCCTGGAACGACTCGGAGTGAGGGTCCCAGGTGCCGCCGGTCATCAACAGCACCGGCTCATGCTCCAGTTCGCTCAAGGCATTGGCGACGTGCAGGGAATTGGTCATCACCACCAGGCCTGGCTGTTGGCCGAGTTGGGGGATCATGGCGGCGGTGGTGCTGCCGCTGTCGATGATGATGCGCGCGTGTTCGCGGATCCGCTTCACGGCGGCCCGGGCAATGGCGAGTTTGTACTTGGAGACGGTCTGCCCGTTATCGGCCACCAACTCCTGCGGCATTGGCACCGCGCCACCGTAGCGACGCAGTAGCAGGCCATTGGTTTCCAGGGCGGCGAGATCCTTGCGAATCGTAACCTCCGAGGTTTCGAAGCGCTTGGCCAGCTCATCCACACTGACCTCGCCCTGCTCTTGGAGCAAAGCAAGGATGTTGTGACGGCGCTGTGGCGTATTGCGTTTCGACATGGCGGCTTAAGTTTCGATCCGAAAGATAACGTAAGCAATCAAAACCTATTGCGGCGATATCGTCAAGGCGCCCAGAGAAAAATTCAGAAATCCTCTCATCACTGTGGGAGCGAGCTTGCTCGCGAAGGGGTCAGACCAGGCAATTACAGCTTTACCTGATACACCGCTTTCGCGAGCAAGCCCGCTCCCACAGAGTTGTGGATAACTTAGCTTTTGTTGATTTTTACCGGCCGCTTCCAGCCGTCGATATTGCGCTGTCGGGCACGCGCCACAGCGAGTTGGGACTTATCCACATCCTGATTGATAGTCGAACCTGCGGCTGTGTTTGAACCATCTGCGATAGTCACCGGTGCCACCAGTGAGTTGTTGGAGCCGATGAATACGTCCTCACCCACAACGGTTTTCCACTTGTTGGCGCCATCGTAGTTGCAGGTGATGGTGCCAGCGCCAATGTTGGTGCGGGCGCCGACTTCAGCGTCCCCCAGGTAGGTCAGGTGGCCGGCCTTGGCGCCTTCGCCCAAATGAGCGTTCTTGAGTTCGACGAAGTTACCCACATGGGCACGGGCTTCCAGCACGGAGCCTGGACGCAACCGCGCAAACGGACCGGCGTCGCTGCCTTCACCCATGACCGCGCCATCGAGATGGCTGTTGGCCTTGATCACCACGCCTTTGCGCAGGGTGCTGTCCTTGATCACGCAGTTCGGGCCGATGACCACGTCGTCTTCGATGACGACCTTGCCTTCGAGGATGACGTTGATATCGATGACCACGTCGCGACCCACGCTGACTTCACCGCGCACGTCAAAACGGGACGGATCGCGCAGGGTCACGCCTTGGGCCATCAGGCGGCGGGCGGCGCGCAATTGATAGTGGCGCTCCAGCTCGGCCAGTTGCCGGCGATCGTTGGCGCCCTGCACTTCCATGGCGTCCAACGGTTGCTCGGTAGCCACCACCAGCCCGTCAGCGACCGCCATGGCAATCACATCGGTCAGGTAGTACTCGCCCTGGGCATTGTTGTTCGACAGACGGCTCATCCAGTCGCCCAGGCGCTCGGCCGGCACGGCAAGAATTCCAGTGTTGCCCTCGGTGATCGCACGCTGGGCTTCGTTGGCGTCCTTTTGCTCGACAATCGCCGTCACCTGGCCGTCGGCGTTGCGCACAATGCGGCCGTAACCGGTGGGGTCATCCAGCTCGACGGTCAGCAGACCCAACTGCTGCGGGGCAACGTGCTTGAGCAGACGCTGCAAGGTCTCGACTTCGATCAGCGGCACATCGCCGTAGAGAATCAACACCGTATTGGCCGTGATGAACGGCACGGCCTGGGCCACGGCATGGCCAGTACCCAGTTGTTTGTCCTGCAGGACGAAATTCAGGTCATCCGCCGCCAGGCGTTCGCGTACCGCATCGGCACCGTGGCCGATGACCACGTGAATGCGCTGTGGATCAAGTTGCCGCGCGCTGTGGATAACATGACCGAGCATGGAATTGCCGGCCACCGGGTGCAAGACCTTGGGCAACGCCGAACGCATGCGGGTGCCTTGGCCGGCCGCGAGGATAACGATTTCAAGAGACATGACTGGCTACCAATCCTGGGTGGTCAGCGGCTGCGACCAGATAATGAATAGGGGGAAAAGAAAAAGGGTAGCCGAGGCTACCCTTTTTAATCAATCGCACAGAAAGCAGACGGCTTAGCCGCCGAACTTCTTGCGGATCTGCTGGACGGTACGCAGCTGGGCTGCGGCCTCGGCCAGACGTGCGGCAGCAGAACCGTAGTCGAAGTCTGCGCCTTTTTCGTTCAGAGCCTTCTCGGCAGCCTTGACGGCTTCCTGAGCGGAGGCTTCGTCCAGGTCGGCAGCACGTTGCACAGTGTCGGCAAGGACCTTGACCATGTTCGGTTGAACCTCGAGGAAACCACCGGAGATGTAGAACACCTCCCTTTCCCCGCCCTGCTTGGTCAGAGTAATCGGACCTGGCTTCAAGCTGGTGATCAGCGGTGCGTGACCCAGGGCGATACCAAGATCACCCAGCTCACCGTGCGCAACCACAAACTCGACCAGACCGGAGAAGATTTCCCCTTCCGCACTGACGATATCGCAATGGACTGTCATAGCCATCTGATTGCCTCAACCTAAATTAGCGCCCGTTGCCGGGCGCCGGGATTACAGTTTCTTGGCTTTCTCGATCGCTTCTTCGATGCCGCCGACCATGTAGAACGCTTGTTCTGGCAGGTGGTCGTAGTCACCGTTGAGGATGCCTTTGAAGCCAGCAATGGTGTCTTTCAGGGAAACGTATTTACCCGAAGCACCGGTGAAGACTTCAGCCACGAAGAACGGCTGCGACAAGAAGCGCTGGATCTTACGAGCACGGTTTACCAACTGCTTGTCGGCTTCCGACAGCTCGTCCATACCCAGGATCGCGATGATGTCCTTCAGTTCCTTGTAACGCTGCAGCACGTACTGGACGCCGCGAGCGGTGTCGTAGTGCTCCTGGCCGATCACGTTCGGGTCCAGTTGGCGCGAAGTCGAGTCCAGCGGGTCTACCGCTGGGTAGATACCCAGGGAAGCGATGTCACGGGACAGAACGACGGTGGCGTCCAAGTGGGCGAAGGTGGTCGCTGGCGACGGGTCGGTCAAGTCGTCCGCTGGTACGTATACCGCTTGGATCGAGGTGATCGAGCCTTGCTTGGTGGAAGTGATGCGCTCTTGCAGCACGCCCATCTCTTCAGCCAGGGTCGGCTGGTAACCTACTGCCGAAGGCATACGGCCCAGCAGTGCGGATACTTCGGTACCGGCCAGGGTGTAACGGTAGATGTTGTCGACGAACAGCAGAACGTCGTTACCTTCGTCACGGAACTTCTCGGCCATGGTCAGGCCGGTCAGGGCTACGCGCAGACGGTTTCCCGGCGGCTCGTTCATCTGGCCGTAGACCAGTGCCACTTTGTCCAGAACGTTGGAATCCTTCATCTCGTGGTAGAAGTCGTTACCCTCACGAGTACGCTCACCCACACCGGCGAACACGGAATAACCGCTGTGCTCGATGGCGATGTTACGGATCAGTTCCATCATGTTTACGGTCTTGCCTACACCGGCACCACCGAACAGACCGACTTTACCGCCCTTGGCGAACGGGCAAACCAGGTCGATAACCTTGATGCCGGTTTCCAGCAGTTCGTTGCCACCGGCCTGTTCAGCGAAGGTTGGCGCAGGACGGTGAATGCCCCAGCGTTCTTCGGTGTCGATCGGGCCAGCTTCGTCGATCGGGTTGCCCAGTACGTCCATGATCCGGCCCAGGGTCGCTTTACCGACCGGTACGGAGATGGCTGCGCCAGTGTTGTTGACGTCCAGACCGCGCTTCAAGCCCTCGGTGGAGCCCATCGCAATGGTACGAACCACGCCGTCGCCCAGCTGCTGCTGAACTTCCAGGGTGGTTTCGGCGCCTTGAACCTTCAAGGCGTCGTAGATGCTCGGTACGCTGTCGCGTGGGAATTCCACGTCGATAACGGCGCCGATGATTTGAACGATACGTCCGCTACTCATAGCTGGATCCTCTGAATATTTGAACCGTTAAACCGCGGCAGCGCCGCCGACGATTTCCGAGATCTCTTGGGTGATCGCAGCCTGACGCGCCTTGTTGTAGATCAGCTGCAAATCGCTGATCAAATCACCGGCGTTGTCGGTAGCGTTCTTCATCGCGATCATCCGCGCCGCTTGTTCAGCTGCGTTGTTCTCGACCACCGCCTGGTAGACCTGCGACTCCACGTAGCGGACCATCAAGCCGTCGAGCAGCTCCTTGGCATCCGGTTCGTAGAGATAGTCCCAGTGGTGCTTGAGTTCCTGTTCCGGGGTCGCCACCAGTGGAATCAACTGCTCCACGGTCGGCTGTTGCGTCATGGTGTTGATGAACTTGTTGGATACCACGGACAGGCGGTCGATCCGGCCTTCCAGGTAAGCATCCAGCATCACCTTGACGCTGCCGATCAGGTCATTGATCGACGGTTCTTCACCCAGGTGGCTGATAGCAGCGACGACGTTACCGCCGAAGTTGCGGAAGAAAGCCGCACCCTTGCTACCGACCACGCACAGATCGATCTCGACGCCTTGTTCGCGGTTTACCGCCATGTCCTTGACCAGGGCCTTGAACAGGTTGGTGTTCAAGCCACCGCACAGACCACGGTCACTGCTCACCACAACGTAACCGACGCGCTTGACGGCGCGTTCGATCATGAACGGGTGGCGGTATTCCGGGTTGGCGTTGGCCAGATGACCAATCACCTGGCGGATGCGCTCCGCATAAGGACGGCTAGCAGCCATGCGCATTTGTGCCTTGCGCATTTTGCTGACCGCCACTTTTTCCATGGCGCTGGTAATCTTTTGCGTGCTTTTGATGCTCGCAATCTTACTGCGAATCTCTTTTGCGCCTGCCATGTAACACCTATCAGGTTAGCAAGCGGGAGCCTTGCGGCTCCCGCTGCGGCTTACCAGGTTTGGGTGGCCTTGAACTTCTCGATACCGGCCTTGAGGCCAGCGTCGATTTCGTCATTGAAGTCACCTTTAACGTTGATCTTGGCCATCAAATCGGCGTGATCGCGGTTGAAGAAAGCGATCAGCGCTTGTTCGAAGCTGCCGATCTTGGCGATTTCAATGTCAGTCAGGAACCCACGCTCAGCGGCATACAGCGACAGCGCCATGTCAGCGATCGACATTGGTGCGTATTGCTTCTGCTTCATCAGCTCGGTAACGCGCTGACCATGCTCAAGTTGCTTACGGGTCGCTTCGTCCAGGTCAGAAGCGAACTGGGCGAATGCCGCCAGTTCACGGTACTGGGCCAGGGCGGTACGGATACCACCGGACAGCTTCTTGATGATCTTGGTCTGAGCGGCACCACCCACACGGGATACCGAAACACCGGCGTTCACAGCAGGACGGATGCCCGAGTTGAACATGGCCGATTCCAGGAAGATCTGACCGTCGGTGATGGAAATCACGTTGGTCGGAACGAACGCGGAAACGTCGCCAGCCTGGGTTTCGATGATCGGCAACGCGGTCAGGGAACCGGTCTTGCCAGTCACTGCGCCGTTGGTGAACTTCTCTACGTACTCTTCCGAAACGCGGGATGCGCGCTCCAGCAGACGGGAGTGGAGATAGAACACGTCGCCTGGGTAGGCTTCACGGCCTGGTGGACGGCGTAGCAGCAGGGAAATCTGGCGGTAGGCCACTGCTTGCTTGGACAGATCGTCATAAACGATCAGCGCGTCTTCACCGCGGTCGCGGAAGTATTCGCCCATGGTGCAACCGGAGTACGGTGCCAGGAACTGCAGTGCGGCCGATTCGGACGCACTGGCGGCAACGATGATGGTGTTAGCCAGCGCACCGTTTTCTTCCAGCTTGCGAACCACGTTGGCGATGGTCGATTGCTTCTGACCGATGGCCACGTAGACGCAGAAGATGCCGCTGTTTTTCTGGTTGATGATCGCGTCGATCGCCAGAGCGGTCTTACCGATCTGACGGTCGCCGATGATCAGCTCACGCTGGCCACGGCCGACAGGGATCATGGCATCGACAGCCTTGTAGCCAGTCTGTACAGGCTGGTCTACCGACTTACGCCAGATCACGCCTGGAGCAACTTTCTCGACCGCGTCGGTCTCGGTGTTGTTCAGCGGACCTTTGCCGTCAACAGGGTTACCCAGTGCGTCGACAACGCGACCCAGCAGTTCCTTACCTACCGGAACTTCGAGGATGCGGCCGGTGCACTTGGCGCTCATGCCTTCAGCCAGCGTCGTGTATGCGCCCAGTACCACGGCACCTACAGAGTCTTGCTCCAGGTTGAGGGCCATACCGTAGACGCCGCCCGGAAACTCGATCATCTCGCCGTACATGACGTCGGCCAGACCGTGAATCCGCACGATGCCGTCAGATACGCTGACGACAGTGCCTTCGTTACGGGCTTGGGAGGTCACATCGAGCTTGTCGATGCGGCCCTTGATAATTTCACTTATTTCGGAAGGATTGAGTTGCTGCATTGCTCTGCTGCCCCTTCAAACTCAAGATTTCAATGCTTCGGCAAGTTTCGCGATTTTGCCGCGAATCGAGCCATCGATAACCAGGTCGCCGGCGCGGATGACAACGCCCCCAATCAGGGACTTGTCTTCCTCGACTTGCAGGCGCACTTCCCGGTTGAGTCGTGCACTGAGAACCTTGGCGAGTTTGTCTTGCTGTTCTTGGTTCAATGCAAAAGCACTGGTGACTTCCACGTCTACCGATTTCTCTTGCTCGGCCTTATACAGGTCGAAAAGAGCGGCGATCTCCGGCAGAAGCGGGAGACGGTCGTTTTCGGCAACGACATGGATGAAATTCTGTGCCTTGGCATCGAACTTGTCGCCGCACACGTCAATGAACGTGGCGGCCTTTTCTGCGCTCGTCAGTCGCGGGGCCTTGAGCACGCGCTGCATGGTGCCGTCTTGCGACACCGCTGCTGCCAGGCCGAGCATGGCTGACCAATTGGCCAGTTGCTGGTGGGCCTGAGCGTGCTCGAAGGCCGCCTTAGCGTAAGGTCGGGCCAACGTGGTCAGTTCTGCCATGATCGCCCTCGCTTAGATTTCAGCAGCCAGTTTGTTTACCAGCTCTGCGTGCGCGTTTTGATCGATTGTGGCACCCAGGATCTTCGAAGCACCGCCAACGGCCAGAGCACCCACTTGGGCACGCAGCGCGTCTTTGACACTGTTGAGTTCCTGTTCGATCTCGGCTTGAGCCTGAGCCTTCACACGGTCAGCTTCGACGCGAGCCTGTTCACGGGCTTCGTCGACAATCTGGGTACCGCGTTTCTTGGCTTGCTCGATGATTTCAGCTGCCTGAGCTTTCGCTTCGCGCAGTTGCTGACCCACTTTCTCATGGGCCAACTCCAGGTCGCGAGCTGCACGGCTGGCAGCGTCCAGACCATCAGCGATCTTCTTTTGACGTTCGTGCAATGCCGCAATGACCGGAGGCCATACGAACTTCATGCAGAACAGTACAAAAATCAGGAACGCAACGGACTGGCCAATCAGGGTCGCATTAATGTTCACGCCAACACCTCGCAGTTACGTTGTCCATCACACCAATCTACTCGAGACATCCGAGTAATTAGCCAGCGATTTGACCAACGAACGGGTTCGCAAAGGTGAAGAACAGCGCGATACCAACACCGATCATGGTCACGGCGTCGAGCAGACCGGCCACGATGAACATTTTGACTTGCAGCATTGGAACCATTTCTGGCTGACGCGCTGCGCCTTCCAGGAACTTGCCGCCCAACAGGCCGAAACCAATTGCGGTACCCAGTGCGCCCAGGCCGATCAACAGTGCAACAGCGATAGCGGTTAGACCAACTACAGTTTCCATCTTTCCTCCCGACTTTTACGTCGTATGGTTTAGGTTTTTTAGATTAAAGCGGTAAAACAAATCGTTTCTCAGCCCAGTTCGGGCTCCTTCCCGTTTGACCGGGAAGGACATCAGACTAGTCGAGACTGGCCTTAATGGTTTTCTTCGTGCGCCATCGACAGGTAGACGATGGTCAGCATCATGAAGATGAACGCCTGCAGGGTGATGATCAGGATGTGGAACACAGCCCATGCCCACTGCAGAACTACACCCAGGCCGCTGAGCCAGAGCAGGCCGCTGCCGAACATCACAGCGATCAGGATGAACACCAGTTCGCCGGCATACATGTTGCCGAACAGACGCAGTGCCAGAGAAATCGGCTTGGCGATCAGGGTCACGAATTCCAGCAGGAAGTTCACCGGAATCAGCAGGGCCTGAACGAGGATGTTCTTGCTGCCGAACGGGTGCAGGGTCAGTTCGCCGATGAAGCCGCCGATGCCCTTGACCTTGATGCTATAGAAAATGATCAGTGCGAAAACCGAGAATGCCATGCCCAGGGTCGCGTTCGGGTCGGTGGTCGACACGGCGCGGAAGGGGATGTGTGCATCGCCGGAGATCAGGATGGCCAGCTGAGGAATCCAGTCGACCGGTACCAGGTCGATGGCGTTCATCAGGAACACCCAGACGAAGATGGTCAGTGCCAGCGGCGCGATCACCGGGCTGCGGCCATGGAAGCTGTCTTTCACGCTGCCATCGACGAATTCGACCAGTACTTCAACGAAGTTCTGCAGTGCACCTGGCTGACCGGAGGTCGCCTTCTTCGCCGCCATGCGGAAAAGAAGAACGAAAATCAGGCCCAGTGCGACCGACCAGCCGAGGGTATCGACGTGGAAAGCCCAGAAGCCCATTTCCTTGGCTTCTGCTGCGGTGTGGGCAAAGCCCCAGCCGCCGTTGGGTAGCTGACCAAAGGTCAGGTTCTGCAAGTGGTGCTGGATATAGCCCGAAGCGGTTGTCTCTGCCATGGTTGCCTCAAACGCCCTAAGGTCTCGAAAGTCTTGTTCTCATTAGCAGGGGAGCGAACCAGCTGACCAGTTGGGTCAGCACGAAGACGCCGAATACAGCCAGCGGCGCCAATGGCTTCACACCTGCGAACGTCAGTGCAAACAGCACTGCCGTCAAAATCAGTTTCCCCGCCTCGCCGGCATAAAAAGACCGGACGATAGCCTGGGCTGCTCGGGCGCCGGAAAACCGAAAGGCCCTGTGAGCGAAGTAAATATTGGGAAGCAAGGCTATCAGGCCTCCGCAAAGGCCTGAGTATCCGGCGACGACTCCTTTCCATTGCCAGAGCGCCAATGTGGCGATCAGTACGACGGTGAATTGAGCCATCAGAACCGGGAAAACTGCCAGACGATGGAACGGCAAGCGGTTTGGCGTGCGGGTTTCCATCGCTTTTGCTCTCCAATAGTCGGCCGCCATAATTCAATAACTTGGCATAATTTGTGCCGACAAAATGCGCGCAGAGTATAGGGGCGGTTCTGCCCCTATTCAACTGTCAGGTAGTGATTTCCGACTGCGCGCTACAAGAGCAATTGTTTCAGCGAATGTGTGCAAGGACACCTTGCAACTCATCGAGGGAGTTATAACCGATCACCAATTGGCCCTTGCCCTTCTTTCCGTGACGAATCTGCACCGCAGAGCCCAGGCGCTCGGCCAGGCGTTGTTCGAGGCGGGCGATATCCGGATCGGTCTTGGGAGCCTCGACAGGTGCCGGTTTGCCACTGAGCCACTGGCGAACCAGTGCCTCGGTTTGGCGCACGGTGAGACCGCGTGCGACAACGTGTCGCGCCCCTTCAACCTGTTGATTTTCCGGCAAACCGAGCAATGCCCGGGCATGACCCATTTCCAGGTCGCCATGGGACAGCATGGTCTTGATGACTTCCGGCAACGCAATCAGGCGCAGCAGGTTGGCCACGGTCACGCGAGACTTGCCCACCGCCTCGGCGACCTGTTGCTGGGTCAGTTGGAATTCCTGCTGCAAGCGCTGCAGGGCCACGGCTTCCTCGATCGGGTTGAGGTCTTCACGCTGGATGTTCTCGATCAGCGCCATGGCGATGGCCGTTTCATCCGGCACATCGCGGACCATCGCCGGGATGGTTTCCTGGCCGGCCTGCTGGCTGGCGCGCCAACGACGTTCGCCAGCGATGATCTCGAAGCGTCCATTGGCGATCGGCCGGACCACGATCGGCTGCATCACGCCCTGGCTCCTGATCGATTGGGCCAATTCTTCCAGCGCCTGCGGGTCCATGTCCCGGCGCGGCTGGTATTTGCCGCGCTGGATCAGGTCCAGGGGCAAGTGCTGCAGCTCGCGCTGGTCGGCCTGTACGGCCTGTTCTTCCAGCGAGCTGACAGTCGGACCGCTGAGCAGTGCATCCAGTCCACGTCCGAGACCTCGTTTCTTGACGGCCATGGGGTTTCCTTAAGTTGGCTGGGCTGCAGCGGTGCGTGGGGTGCGGCGCTGACGACGAACCATCTCGCCCGCCAGGGCCAGGTAAGCCAGCGCACCACGGGATTGTTTGTCGTAGGCCAGGGCCGGCATGCCGTAGCTCGGCGCTTCGGCCAGACGGATGTTACGAGGAATGACGGTGTCGTAAAGCTGCTCGCCGAAATGTTCCTTGAGCTGGGCCGAGACATCGTTCATCAGGCTCAGGCGCGGGTCGTACATGGTCCGCAACAGGCCTTCGACCTTCAGGTCCGGGTTCAACAGTTCGGCGATGCGCTTGATGTTATCCACAAGGTCGCTCAACCCTTCCAGGGCGAAGTACTCGCACTGCATGGGGATAATAACTCCATCGGCGGCCACCAGGGCGTTGAGTGTCAGCATCGACAACGACGGTGGGCAGTCGATCAGGATGTAGTCGTAGTTTTCCCGGATCGGCGCCAAGGCGCTGCGCAGGCGGCTTTCCTTCATCTGCATTTCCAGCAGCACCACTTCGGCCGCCGTCAGGTCACGGTTGGCCGGCAGCAGTTGATAACCGCCATGTTCGGAAAAGTGCATGGCCTGGCCCAGATCGCATTCGCCGATCAGGACGTCGTAGATGGAGTTTTCCAGGCCATGTTTATCCACACCGCTGCCCATGGTGGCGTTGCCCTGTGGATCGAGATCGATCAACAGCACCCGGCGCTTGGTCGCGACCAGGGATGCTGCGAGGTTGATGCAGGTGGTGGTCTTGCCCACACCACCTTTCTGGTTCGCTATCGCGAATACCTTAGCCATTCTTGCTTGTGTTCCCAATCATGCCGTGCGGCGCAGTATCAGCAGATGGCGTTGGCCTTGGCAACCGGGTACGGCCAAGGCGTGTTCGCTATCGAGGTGGAAGTCTGCCGGCAATGCTACCAGCTCATCGGCCGGATGAACGCCCTTCATTGCCAGCCAGCGCGTATCGGCGTCGCCCAGGTGGCGAGTCCAGTTGCTGAAGTTCTCCATGCTGCTGAACGCCCGGGAAATGATCCCGTTGAAAGGCTCGGCAGGCTGGAACGCTTCGACACGGCTGTGGATAACTTGCAGGTTATCCAGTTTGAGTTCGAGTTTGACCTGGGTCAGGAAGCGGGTTTTCTTGCCGTTGCTGTCCAGGCAGGTCACTTGCGAGTCGGGAAACAGGATCGCCAAGGGGATTCCCGGCATGCCACCGCCACTGCCAACGTCCAGCCAACGACCGTTTTCGATGAAGGACATGACGCTGAGGCTGTCGAGCAAATGCCGCGAGACCATTTCATCCGGATCGCGCACGGCGGTCAGGTTGTAGGCCTTGTTCCATTTGATCAACAGCGCCAGATAACCCAGCAATTGCGCATGCTGGGCTTCGCTCAGGCTGACGCCGAGTTCACGGGCACCTGTGGATAACTCTTCAGCGTGTTGCGAGGTGACCATCGAACTCAAGCGCTTTGCTCCAACTGGCGGCCCGCGCCGCGTTTTTTCAAATGAATCATCAACAGGGAAATCGCCGCGGGCGTGACGCCGGGAATGCGCGAGGCCTGGCCCAGAGTCTCTGGGCGGGTCGCACCGAGCTTGCTCTGGATTTCTTTCGACAACCCGGAAATGCCGGTGTAATCGATATCCACAGGCAGCTTGGTGTCTTCGCTGGCGCGCAGGCGGGCGATTTCATCCTGCTGGCGGTCGATGTAACCGGCGTACTTGGTCTTGATCTCGACCTGTTCGGCCACCTGCGGATCTTCCGCGCCCTGGCCGGTCACTTCCACCAGCCCTGCGTAATCGATTTCCGGACGGCTCAAGAGGTTGAGCAGGTTGTATTCGTGGGTCAGCGGCGTACCGAATTTCGCCGCGATGGCATCGCCCTGCTCGGTACCGGGGCGAACCCAGGTGCTTTTCAGGCGTTGCTCTTCCAGCTCGATACGCTCGCGTTTCGTGCAGAACGCGGCCCAGCGCACGTCATCCACCAGACCCAGCTCGCGACCTTTCTCGGTCAGGCGCAGGTCGGCGTTGTCTTCACGCAGGATCAGGCGATATTCGGCGCGGGACGTGAACATCCGATACGGTTCCTGGGTCCCCAGGGTAATCAGGTCGTCCACCAGCACACCGATGTATGCCTCATCGCGGCGCGGGCACCAGCTGTCTTTGCCCTGGGCACGCAGTGCCGCGTTGGTACCGGCCAACAACCCTTGGGCGCCGGCCTCTTCGTAACCGGTGGTGCCGTTGATCTGCCCGGCGAAGAACAGGCCGCCGATGACTTTGGTTTCCAGGCTGTACTTCAGGTCACGCGGATCGAAATAGTCATATTCGATGGCGTAGCCGGGGCGAACGATATGGGCGTTTTCCATGCCGCGAATCGATTGCACGATCTGCAGCTGCACATCGAACGGCAGGGAGGTGGAGATTCCGTTCGGGTACAGCTCGTGTGTGGTCAGGCCTTCCGGTTCGATGAAGACCTGATGGCTTTCCTTGTCGGCAAAGCGATGGATCTTGTCTTCGATCGACGGGCAATAACGCGGGCCGATGCCTTCGATTTCACCGGCAGCGGAATACATTGGCGAACGATCGAGGTTCGCCGCAATGATTTCATGGGTGCGGGCATTGGTGTGGGTGATCCAGCAACTGACTTGCCGTGGATGCTGTTCCTTGTTGCCCATGAACGACATGACCGGGATCGGCGTATCGCCAGGCTGCTCGGCCATCACCGAGAAATCCACAGACCGACCGTCGATACGCGGTGGCGTACCGGTTTTCAAGCGCCCGACACGCAGTGGCAGCTCACGCAAACGGTGAGCCAGAGCGATCGACGGCGGATCACCAGCGCGACCGCCGGAAAAGTTCTGCAAACCAATGTGGATAAGTCCACCGAGGAATGTCCCGGTGGTCAACACCACGGAATCGGCGAAGAAACGCAGGCCCATCTGCGTCACGACACCGCGTACCTGTTCCTGTTCGACGATCAGGTCATCGGCCGCTTGTTGAAATATCCACAGGTTCGGCTGGTTTTCCAGGATTTCACGGACAGCGGCCTTGTACAGGATTCGGTCGGCCTGGGCGCGAGTCGCGCGAACGGCGGGGCCTTTGCGGCTGTTCAATACGCGAAACTGGATGCCACCCTTATCGGTGGCCACGGCCATCGCGCCCCCAAGGGCGTCGATCTCCTTGACCAGGTGGCTTTTGCCAATGCCACCAATGGCAGGGTTGCAACTCATGGCGCCGAGGGTTTCCACGTTATGCGTCAGCAACAGGGTTTTTGCCCCCATGCGCGCTGATGCAAGTGCTGCCTCGGTACCGGCATGACCGCCGCCGATGACGATCACTTCAAAACGGGAAGGGAAATCCACCACGCACCTCGTGCCTGCTTTATTCAGGTAATTCGGAAATAGGTTTTGAGTCTGGCCCTGGGCGTTTTTCGAGCCAGGTCGGCAAGTATAGGGACTTCGGCCTTTCTAAAGAACCCTTTGCACAAAATTTAACCAGCTGTGGAGAACTCGCGGTTAAAAAAATAAAAAAGAAAGAAATTTATAAAACCTTTGTTTTTATGTTTATTCTTATGCACCACCCTTTCTGTGGATAAACCTCTGTAAGCCTTTAAATTCAATGTGTACAGAGATCCTAAAGGCTGTGGTCATGTGCTCAGGAGGGGGTTGGATAACCGGTGTAAGCCTGTGGATGAATGGGGTAGTTATCCACAGATGGGATTATCCTCGGTTTTCAAGGGGGGTTATCAACGGATCTCAGGGGCAGTTATTCACAGGGCTTAATCGTGCTTTTCGAACACCTTGTGAAGAGCGTTGCACCCGGCTACGACTGAAAGCTTGAACGAGGCGAAAGGGCTATTGTGAGAAAACGTAACAGAGGCTAATAATAGCTATTATCATTAACGCCTCCTCCCACTATGCCTCTGTCTTCCCACACCGCTGCCATCGAGCAAATTTATGAGCAACATCACTCGTGGCTGTACGGGTGGCTCAAGGGCAAGTTGCATAACGCTTGCGATGCCGCTGATGTTGCGCATGACACCTTTGTGCGGATCCTCGGAGCACGCAATGCCGTGCAGATTCGCGAACCGCGGGATTACCTGGCCACGGTCGCCCGAGGCTTGGTGATTGATCGCTATAGAAGGCACGCTATCGAAGCGGCCTACCTGGAATCCCTTTCAGCGCGCCCCGAAGCCACTGCTATCAGTGAAGAAGACAAGGCATTGATCATCGAGACGCTGGTCGCTGTGGATAAAGCCTTGGCGGGATTGGGCGCACGGACCCAGAGAATTTTCATGCTGTCGCAGATCGATGGGCTGACTTATCAACAGATCGCCCTGCAATTGAAGGTTTCCCTGACCACTGTAAAAAAGCACATGGTGCGCGCACTCACCGAATGCGCACTGGTCATGGCCGAACGCTGATGCCGGCCCCGGATCGCAAAGTCTTCGAAACGGCTGCCAGTTGGTACGTGCAGTTCCAGGACCAATCCCCTACGCACGCCGAGCGCCAGGCTTGGCAGGATTGGCTCGACAGCGACCCTGCCCACCAGGCCGCGTGGCAGCAGATCGAACAGTTGCAACGCCATCTCGGTACGTTGCCTCAGGCCCTTTCACGTCGTGCATTGAGCGCCGGACAACACCGGCGGCAAATGCTCAAGCTGCTGTTGCTGCTGGCCGGCACGGGTTATGTGGGGTGGAATCTCCAGGAGCACACGCGGTTGACCTCGGTCTGGGCCGATTACAAAACGGCAGTGGGTCAGCGTCGCACCCTCGATCTGGCGGACGGTAGCCGGGTTCATCTCAACACCGAGACAGCCATCGATGTTTCGTTCGACGCCCATCGACGATTGATCCGGTTGTTCAGCGGGGAAATCCTGGTCCAGACCGGCAAGCGCCAGGACGCGCGGCCCTTTTTCGTCGAGACCGGTGATGGTCGCATCCAGGCGCTGGGCACGCGATTCACCGTACGCCAACTGTCCGACGCGACCCGGGTGGGCGTGCTGGAGGATCGGGTCAGCGTGGCGCCAGATGGGGCCCTGGGCAGCGCCGGTATCCTGAAAGCCGGTGAGCAAGCTGATTTCAACGGTCAGGGCATGGGGCCCATCCACGCCTACCCGTCCTCGCAGGCGGCGTGGGTGAACGGCCAGCTCATCGTCCTCGATACGCCCCTAGGCGACGTCATTGACGAGCTGGGGCGTTATCGCCCCGGTGTTCTGCAATGTCAGGAGCGGGCACGGCATCTGCGCGTGTCCGGTACGTTACGCCTGGATTCCACGGATGCCGTGTTGGCCAACCTCCAGGCGTCGTTACCCATTCAGGTTCGGTATTTCACCCGGTATTGGGTATCGATCACACGGGTGGATTGAGAAAAACCCGCAGAAAGGAAAATAAACAGGCCACAAGGTTATCTTTTTTTGTGCTGATCCGGCCCTTCAGGTAATCGCGATAACGCGGCTCTTTGCCAACCTCCAGGGCTTACCCACTCATGCGCCTTCCTACGTTTCGTCAACGTTTATCCCAGCATTGCATCGCCTACAGCCTGTTGATGACGGGGGCCGCAAGCGGCCTGCTGATCGCCTCCAACGCTTTTGCCAGCACCGCCACGCAACATTACGCCATTGCCGCCGGCTCGCTGGACAACGTCCTGAGCCAGTTCGCCGCGACGGCCAATGTCATTCTCTCATTCTCTCCTCAACAGACCGGCCAGATGCGTAGCCCGGGATTGACCGGCGACTACTCCGTTGAACAGGGATTCGCGCAATTGTTGCAAGGCTCGGGACTCCAGGCCGTGGCTCAGGCACCTGGCAGCTATACCCTGTTCGCGTTGCCGGCGAACGCCTCGATCGAATTGGCACCCACGAGCATCAGCGCGTCGGCGGCCAACCCGATGGACCTGGATTACAGCGCTGATGTGGGCTACAAGGCGAAAAACAGCCGGATCGGCACGAAAACCAGCACGCCTTTGTCGGAAACGCCGCGCTCGGTATCGGTGGTCACCGGCCAGCGCATAAAAGACCAGAAGTCCCAGACCCTGACCGATGTCTTGGGTTATGTCCCTGGAATCTTTGCCCCGCCTTTCGCCGCCGGCGACAGCCTGGCCGGGGACCTGTTCTACATTCGCGGGTTCAACGCCACGGATTACGGCTATGGTCTGCTGCGCGACGGCCTGAGAGTCCAGGGTAATCGCTACGACACCAGTTCGGAGCCGTACGGCCTGGAGCGGGTCGAGGTGTTCCGCGGGCCTTCCTCGCTGCTTTACGGTGAGAACGCGCCGGGTGGCCTGGTCAATCTCGTCAGCAAGCGCCCGACTGCCGTGCCACAAGGCGAAGTCCAGCTGGGCTACGGCTCCCACAACCGACGCCAACTGGGTGTGGATGTCTCCGGGCCGCTCGCGGAGAACGACAACATCCAGGGCCGGATCGTGATGTTGGGCCGTAACGCGGATACCCAGACCGACCATGTACCGGACGACCGCCTCTACATCGCGCCGTCCCTGACGCTTGATTTCGATGATTTCAACACGCTGACCCTGCTGGCCAACTATCAGAAGGACCACACCAACATGGAGCTTGGGCTGCCGGCCGCCGGTACGCTGCTGAGCAACCCGAACGGCCAGTTACCCAAGGACACCATGCTCGGCGATCCGGACTGGAACACATTCGAGCGAGAAACCTGGAGCACCGGCTACGAATACAGTCACAGCTTCAATGACGATTGGCAGTTCCGCCAGAATTCGCGCTACCTGCAGTCACGCATCACCCGCCACGAAACCTGGCCCGGCAATTTGAACAATGGCGGCTTCGGCCGCCGCGTGAACGTCACCGCTTATGACCGTTTCAACAAATCGATGGTGTATTCCCTGGATAACCAGTTGGAGGGCAAATTCAAAGTCGGTGGCCTGGAAAATACCCTGTTGTTCGGTGCCAGTTATGACCGCACATCGTTCAATCAGGATTGGAATGCCGGATTCGTAGGGCCTGTGGATATCTACGATCCTGTGTACATCGGCGATCCACAGACGCCGATCGCTGTGCAAAACACCCTGCTCGAACAACAGATGAAAGGGGTTTATACACAGCTGCAAAGCAAGTACGACCGTTGGTTGTTCCTGCTTGGCGGGCGCCAGGATTGGGTCGACAGCGATTTCCGTGACAAGGTCGCCAGCGCAGGGAACCTCAGCTCAAAGGACAAGAAATTCACCTACCAGGGTGGGCTGATGTACCAGTTCGACAACGGCATGACGCCTTACGTCAGTTATTCGACGGCGTTCGTCCCGGTGCAGCAGATTTCCAACGCTGGCACCCCCCTCGAACCGATTACCAGCAGCCAGTACGAAGTCGGCCTCAAGTACGAGCCCAATGGCTGGGACACTGCTTTCACCGCTTCCGTCTACGATTTGCGCAAGAAAGACGACACGTACTTCGACGCCACCACGTCCACCTATCGCCAGGTGGGTGAAAGCCGCGCCAAAGGCGTGGAGCTGGAGCTCAATAGCAATCTCACGCCCAGTCTGAATGTCACGGCCGCCTACACCTACACCGATGCCCGGGTCACCAAGGATGCGGCGACCTCTTTGGTAAAAGGACACCAGATGACCGGCGTGCCACGAAACCAGGCGTCCGTCTGGGCGAAATACCGCTTCCTCGAAAGTGACCTGAAGGGCCTGTATGTGGCAGGTGGCGTGCGCTACTTCGACAGTGCATTCGCCTACACCTCGCCCACCCTGTATGGAAAACTCGATGCCGGCGACGTCACCCTGGTGGACGCCGCCATTGGCTACCAGATCGACACCCATTGGAGCGTCGACCTGAATGCAAAAAACCTGTTCGACAAGGAATATGTGTCGGGATGCAACGATGCGGGGCGCTGCTACTGGGGGGAAGATCGAACGCTGCTCGGCACGGTTTCCTATAACTGGTAAAAAAGGGCTGTGGATAAATTGTCCACAGCCCTTTTTTCATTTGCCGATGCAGAAGCTGGAAAAGATGCGTCCCAGCAAATCATCGGAGCTGAAAGCGCCGGTGATTTCGCCCAATGCATGCTGGGCCTGGCGTAGGTCTTCGGCGAGCAGTTCGCCGGCACCGGCCAAAGTCAGTTGAGCGCGACCGTGCTCCAGGGCGGCACTGGCATGGCGCAAGGCTTCCAGATGTCGCCGGCGAGCGCTGAAACTGCTTTCCGAGGTCTGCTCGTAGCCCATGCAGGCCTTGAGGTGCTCGCGTAGCAGCTCCAGGCCTTCACCCGCCGACTTCGCGCTCAGGCTGATGGTTACGTGCCCGTCAGCGCTGACTTCCAGGGCAATCGACTCCCCAGTCAGGTCGGCCTTGTTGCGAATCAGGGTGACTTTCGCCGGATCCGGGCGGACCTCAAGGAACTCAGGCCACAAGGCAAAGGGATCGTCTGCTTCCGGTGCGGTGGCATCCACCACCAGCAATACCCGGTCGGCTTCACCGATGGCCTTGAGTGCGCGTTCGACGCCGATCTTTTCCACCTGGTCCTCGGTGTCGCGCAAACCGGCCGTATCCACCACGTGCAGCGGCATGCCGTCGATGTGGATATGTTCGCGGAGGATGTCCCGGGTGGTGCCGGCGATTTCGGTGACAATCGCCGCCTCGCGGCCGGCCAGGGCATTCAACAGGCTGGATTTGCCGGCATTCGGTCGTCCAGCGATCACCACGGTCATCCCATCGCGCAACAAGGCACCCTGCCCGGCTTCGCGCAGTACTGTGGATAACTCGTCGCGCACTTTATCGAGCATGCTCAGCACGTGGCCATCGGCGAGGAAGTCGATTTCCTCTTCCGGGAAGTCGATCGCAGCCTCGACGTAGATCCGCAGGCCGATCAATTGTTCGGTGAGGTTATGCACACGCTGGGAAAACGCTCCCTGCAGGGAACGTAACGCGTTGCGCGCAGCCTGTGCAGAACTGGCTTCGATCAAATCGGCAATTGCTTCAGCCTGGGCAAGGTCGAGCTTGTCGTTGAGGAACGCCCGCTCGCTGAATTCCCCCGGCCGGGCCAGTCGACAACCCAATTCCAGGCAGCGCTTGAGCAGCATGTCCAACACGATCGGGCCACCGTGGCCTTGCAGTTCCAGCACATCTTCGCCGGTGAACGAATTCGGCCCGGGGAAATACAAGGCCAGCCCTTCGTCAAGCACCTGCTGGTCATCACTGAAAAACGGGCCGTAATGCGCGAACCGCGGCTTGAGTTCACGACCGCTGATAGCCTTGGCCGCGGCACTGGCCAAGGGCCCCGAAATACGGACGATGCCGACACCGCCGCGACCTTGGGCGGTGGCAACGGCGGCGATGGTTTCACGCGGTGCGCTCATAAACCGGTATCCAGACAAAAATGGCAGATAGCAAAACGCCCCACTAGGGGGCGTTTTGTGTGGTTATCCACAGAGCAAGTTACGCCTCGGCTTTTTTAGTCGCCGCTTCGATCTTACGCGTGATGTACCACTGCTGAGTGATGGACAACACGTTGTTCACAACCCAGTACAGCACAAGACCCGCCGGGAACCACAGGAAGAAGAAGGTGAAGATGATTGGCATCATTTTCATGACCTTCGCCTGCATCGGGTCCGGAGGCGTCGGGTTCAGTTGCTGCTGGATGAACATGGTGGCGCCCATGATGATCGGCAGGATGAAGAACGGATCCTTGATCGACAGGTCGGTAATCCACAGCATGAACGGTGCCTGACGCATCTCCACGCTTTCCAGCAACACCCAGTACAGCGACAGGAACACTGGCATCTGCACAAGAATCGGCAAGCATCCACCCAGCGGGTTGATCTTCTCTTTCTTGTACAGCTCCATCATGGCCTGGGACATTTTCTGCCGGTCATCGCCATGCTGTTCTTTCAGGGCGGCCAGTTTCGGCGCCACTGCACGCATGCGTGCCATGGATTTGTAGCTGGCGGCCGACAATGGGAAGAAGATCCCCTTGATCAGCATGGTCAGGAAAATGATCGACCAGCCCCAGTTACCGACGATGCTGTGGATATGTTGCAGCAGCCAGAAGATCGGCTGGGCAATGAACCACAGGAAACCGTAGTCCACGGTCAGTTCCAGGCCTGGGGACAACTGTTTCAGCACCGCCTGGCTTTTTGGGCCGGCATACAGGATGGCGCTGGTTTCGACTTTCGCACCTGGCGCGGCGGTCAATGTCGGGCCGGTGTAACCGATGATGAAGTTGCCCTTGCTGTCTTTACGCGTCTGGACAACGTTGCTGTCGCCCTTCTGCGGGATCCAGGCTGTTACAAAATAGTGCTGCAGCCAGGCAACCCAGCCACCTTGTACGGTTTCCTTGAGCTGACCCTTGTCCATGTCCTTCATGGACACTTTCTTGTACGGCTCCGAACTTGTCCACAGGGCGGCGCCCAGGTAAGTCGCGGTGCCGGTGGCGGTGCTGGAGGAAGGATCGTCGCTGGCGTCACGCTTGAGTTGCGCGAACATCGCACCGGACCAAGGCTGGGCGCTCTGGTTGTCGATCAGGTAAGAGACGGTGACGTCATACAGGCCACGTTTCAGGGTGAAACGCTTGATGTAGTTGACACCGTCCTTGCTGAACTTCAGGTCCACGACCAATTGGTCCTGACCGTCAGCCAGTTGATAAGTCTTCTTCTCGGCAGAGTAGACCGGGCGACCGGCCGGGTTCGAATCCGGGCCATTGCTACCAATCAGGCCACTTTGGGCCAGATAGGTGCGCTCGTTACCGTTGTCGAACAACTGGAACGGGATGTCTGGATGATCCTGGCGACGCGGGTACAGCGGCAGCTTCAGCTGGGCGACGTCACCACCTTGTGGATCGATTGCCAGCTCGAGCACGTCCGTCTTGACCTGGATGAGATCTTTGCTTGCGGCCACAGGGGCTTCGGCAGGCGCGCTGGTATCGCTTGCCGCGCGTGGGATGTCGTCATTGCTGGCAGCGTTGTTGCCAACGGGAGCATCCGGCAGGCTCGGTGCGGTATTGCTGGCTGCAACATTCTGAGTCGGCAGGGCAGCCTGGCCATAGTCCTGGTTCCACTTAAGGACCATGACGTAGGACACGATTGCCAGGGCGACGATCAGGATCGTGCGTTTGATATCCATGATTACTCGGCCATCGAAGAAGAACGGGAGGTAGGGATAGGCGGAACCGGGTCATAACCGCCGGGATTCCACGGATGACAGCGACCTAAACGACGAAAGGTCAGCCAGCCACCGCGCAGGAGGCCATGATTTTCTATGGCTTCGTACGCGTAGCAGGAACAACTGGGGTAGAAACGACAGTGACTGGCCATCAAAGGACTAATGGCATAGCGATAAAACTGGATCGGAACGAGTGCCAGTTTACGCATCGGGACTGTCTACCCCTACAGTTTCGGTGTTGACTGCCGGTACTGGCTTGTTGCGCGCCAGACGTTTCCAGAGCTTGCCGAAATGCTGAATCAATTCGGGGTTTTCTACGTCACCCAAACCTTTGCGCGCGACGATAACGATGTCCCATCCAACCAGTGAATCCTGGTTCAGGCGAAACGATTCGCGCATCAGACGTTTGAGGCGATTGCGCTCAACGGAGAGCTTGACGCTCTTTTTCCCGATAACCAGCCCTAGTCGGGGGTGATCGAGATCGTTGTTGCGCGCAAGGAGCAGGAGATTTTTCCCCGGAACCTTGCCGGTAGGGGAGTCAAAGACTGCCTTGAAATGCCGGGGTGTAAGCAGACGCTTTTCCCGACTGAAGTCCTGACTCACCTCCAGTGCCGGATTATCAAACTGCCAGACGCGCACGACCTTTGGCGCGACGACGCGACAGGACGGCACGACCGTTCTTGGTAGCCATGCGAGCACGGAAACCGTGGGTACGAGCGCGTTTGATAGTGCTTGGTTGGAAAGTACGTTTCATGTCGTGTTACCTGGTTCGTCCACAACGGGCCGGAATGGCCCCCGTTTTAAGAGACCGGGGATTCTAGAGAAAGCAAGCCTCTAGGTCAATTTCCAACCAGCGTTTCCTTTAAATAGATATCCAGCCCCTTTCGGCCGATTCATCACACCGCGCTAGATATAGAAATAAAGAAGGGAATTATTTAAAGCTTTTCTGTAAAGCTTATAAAAGCAAGGTCGCCACCTGACTGTGGATAACCATGCCAAGGCCTTGTAATCCGCCATGTACAGAGAATGACAACTACAGGGGAAAGCAGTGGCCAGCCTGTGCTGCGCTGTCGGATAAGCTGTGGGTGGAATGGCCTGTTATCCACAGGGCGGTTATCCACCGAGTTTCGCCCCCACTTGTGCAACGACCTCAGGCTCGGTTATCCACAGAGCTTATCCACCGACCGTCGGTCGTCTTTCTCTCGGTTAACGCATTGATAAATCATGGGCAATGAGCAACCTGCGTGTGGATAAGTGCACGTCTGCTCGCTACAATGGCCGCTTGTTTTTGCCTCACCGGCTTTCAACTTAGGGGATATCCGTGTCAGTGGAACTTTGGCAGCAATGCGTGGAGCTTTTGCGCGATGAGCTGCCTGCCCAACAATTCAACACTTGGATCCGTCCACTACAGGTCGAAGCCGAAGGCGACGAGTTGCGTGTCTATGCACCGAACCGTTTCGTTCTCGACTGGGTCAACGAAAAGTACCTGGGCCGGGTCATGGAACTGCTCGACGAGCACGGCAATGGCATGGCGCCTGCGTTGTCCTTATTAATAGGCAGCAAACGCAGTTCGGCACCCCGCGCCGCGCCCAATGCGCCGCTGGCCGCCGCG
This sequence comes from Pseudomonas sp. NFACC56-3, assembly GCF_900100025.1. Taxonomy (NCBI): domain Bacteria; kingdom Pseudomonadati; phylum Pseudomonadota; class Gammaproteobacteria; order Pseudomonadales; family Pseudomonadaceae; genus Pseudomonas; species Pseudomonas sp. NFACC56-3. The sequence continues at coordinate 26,476 of NZ_FMTK01000016.1, forward strand.
GCGTCACAGGCCCAGCAGGCTGCTGCCCCGGCCCCCGTGAACAACCACGCCGCCCCGGCGCCCGCGCCTGCCCCGAGCAAACGCAACACGCAAAAAGTCGCCGAAGTCAGCGAAGAGCCTTCCCGGGACAGCTTCGACCCCATGGCCGGTGCCAGCTCCCAGCAGGCTCCGGTGCGGGCCGAACAGCGCACCGTCCAGGTCGAAGGCGCGCTCAAGCACACCAGCTACCTGAACCGGACCTTTACCTTCGAGAATTTCGTCGAAGGTAAGTCCAACCAACTGGCCCGCGCGGCGGCCTGGCAGGTCGCGGACAACCCCAAGCACGGTTACAACCCGCTCTTCCTTTATGGCGGCGTCGGCTTGGGTAAGACCCACTTGATGCACGCCGTGGGCAACCATCTATTAAAGAAGAACCCGAATGCCAAGGTCGTGTACCTGCATTCCGAGCGGTTCGTGGCCGACATGGTCAAGGCGCTGCAACTGAACGCCATCAACGAATTCAAGCGCTTCTACCGTTCGGTAGACGCTTTGCTGATCGACGACATTCAGTTCTTCGCCCGCAAGGAACGTTCCCAGGAAGAGTTTTTCCACACCTTCAACGCATTGCTTGAAGGCGGGCAGCAGGTCATTCTCACCAGTGACCGCTACCCGAAAGAGATCGAAGGCCTCGAGGAACGCCTCAAGTCGCGTTTCGGCTGGGGCCTGACGGTGGCCGTCGAGCCGCCGGAGCTGGAGACCCGGGTCGCGATCCTGATGAAGAAGGCCGACCAGGCCAAGGTCGAGCTGCCTCACGACGCGGCATTCTTCATCGCTCAGCGTATCCGCTCGAACGTGCGTGAACTCGAAGGTGCCCTCAAGCGGGTCATCGCCCATTCGCACTTCATGGGCCGCGACATCACCATCGAGCTGATTCGCGAATCCTTGAAGGACCTGTTGGCGCTCCAGGACAAATTGGTTTCTGTGGATAACATTCAGCGAACGGTTGCTGAATACTACAAAATCAAGATATCCGACCTGCTGTCCAAACGCCGTTCACGTTCGGTGGCACGTCCGCGTCAGGTGGCCATGGCCCTGTCCAAGGAGCTGACCAACCACAGCCTGCCGGAAATCGGCGATGTGTTTGGCGGACGCGACCACACCACCGTGCTGCACGCGTGCCGCAAGATCAACGAACTTAAGGAATCCGACGCGGACATCCGCGAGGACTACAAGAACCTGCTGCGTACACTGACCACTTGATGACCACCAGCGCAGCTATTAAGGCAAGGGACTAGACCATGCATTTCACCATTCAACGCGAAGCCCTGTTGAAACCCCTGCAACTGGTCGCAGGCGTCGTCGAACGCCGCCAGACCTTGCCGGTACTTTCCAACGTGCTGCTGGTTGTCGAAGGCCAGCAATTGTCGCTGACCGGTACCGACCTGGAAGTCGAGCTGGTCGGTCGTGTGCAACTTGAGGAACCGGCCGATCCGGGTTCCATCACCGTGCCGGCGCGCAAGCTGATGGACATCTGCAAGAGCCTGCCCAACGACGCGCTGATCGACATCAAGGTCGATGAGCAGAAGCTCGTGGTCAAGGCCGGTCGCAGCCGCTTCACCTTGTCCACACTGCCCGCCAACGATTTCCCGACCGTTGAAGAAGGTCCGGGTTCGCTGACCTGCAGCCTGGACCAGAGCAAATTGCGTCGCCTGATCGAACGCACCAGTTTCGCCATGGCCCAGCAGGACGTGCGTTATTACCTCAACGGCATGCTCTTGGAGGTGTCGGCCGGCGTTATCCGCGCCGTCGCCACCGACGGTCACCGCCTGGCCATGTGCTCGATGCAGGCCGATATCGGTCAGCCGGATCGCCACCAGGTGATCGTGCCGCGTAAAGGTATCCTGGAGCTGGCCCGCCTGCTGACCGAGCCAGACGGCGCCGTCAGCATCGTGTTGGGCCAACACCACATCCGTGCCACCACCGGTGAGTTCACCTTCACGTCGAAGCTGGTGGACGGCAAGTTCCCAGACTACGAGCGCGTGCTGCCAAAAGGCGGTGACAAGCTGGTCCTGGGCGATCGCCAGGCCCTGCGCGAAGCCTTCAGCCGTACCGCGATCCTGTCCAACGAAAAGTACCGCGGCATTCGTCTGCAACTGGCCAACGGGCAGTTGAAGATCCAGGCGAACAACCCGGAGCAGGAAGAAGCGGAAGAAGAAGTAGGCGTTGAGTACAACGGCGGCTCCCTGGAAATCGGCTTCAACGTCAGCTACCTGCTCGACGTGCTGGGCGTGATGACCACCGAGCAAGTGCGTCTGATCCTATCTGACTCCAACAGCAGTGCGCTGGTGCAAGAGTCCGATAACGACGATTCGGCCTACGTTGTCATGCCGATGCGTCTGTAATCATGCCCAGCAGAAGCTAGATGTCCTTAAGTCGCGTCTCGGTCACCGCGGTGCGCAATCTGCACCCGGTGACCTTCTCCCCCTCCCCCCGCATCAATATCCTTTACGGCGCCAACGGCAGCGGCAAAACCAGCGTCCTGGAAGCCGTGCACCTGCTGGGGCTTGCCCGTTCGTTCCGCAGCACTCGTCTGCTACCGGTCATCCAGTACGATCAACTGGCGTGCACGGTGTTCGGACAGGTGGAACTGGCGGAGGGTGGCCATAGCGCCCTGGGGATTTCGCGGGACCGGCAAGGGGAATTCCAGATCCGCATCGATGGGCAGAACGCCCGCAGCGCTGCACAGCTGGCTGAGATCCTGCCGTTGCAACTGATCAACCCGGACAGCTTCCGCCTTTTGGAAGGCGCGCCGAAGATTCGCCGGCAATTTCTCGACTGGGGCGTGTTCCACGTAGAACCGCGCTTCATGACGACTTGGCAACGCCTGCAGAAGGCGCTGCGCCAGAGAAACTCTTGGCTGCGACATGGTACACTTGACGCCGTTTCGCAAGCGGTTTGGGACAGGGAACTGTGCCAGGCCAGCGCTGAAATCGATGAATACCGCCGCGCTTACATCAAAGCCTTGAAACCGGTCTTCGAGCAGACCTTGAGCGAACTGGTTGAGCTTGAGGGCCTGACGCTCAGCTATTACCGAGGCTGGGACAAGGACCGGGAACTGAGCACCGTGCTGGCTGGCTCGCTGCAGCGGGACCAGCAGATGGGCCATACCCAGGCTGGACCACAACGCGCTGACTTGCGCCTCAGATTGGGCGCACATAACGCCGCGGACATCTTGTCCCGGGGGCAGCAGAAGTTAGTGGTGTGTGCCTTGCGTATCGCCCAGGGGCATCTGGTCAGCCAGGCCCGGCGCGGTCAGTGTATTTATCTGGTGGATGACTTGCCGTCCGAGCTGGACGAAGCCCACCGCCGCGCGTTGTGCCGCTTGCTGGAAGACTTACGCTGCCAGGTGTTCATCACCTGTGTAGACCACGAATTATTGAGGGAAGGCTGGCAGACGGAAACGCCAGTCGCCCTGTTCCACGTGGAACAGGGCCGTATCACCCAGACCCACGACCATCGGGAGTGAAGGCATTGAGCGAAGAAAATACGTACGACTCAACGAGCATTAAAGTGCTGAAAGGCCTGGATGCCGTACGCAAACGTCCCGGTATGTACATTGGTGACACCGACGATGGCAGCGGTCTGCACCACATGGTGTTCGAGGTGGTCGACAACTCCATCGACGAAGCCCTCGCCGGCCATTGCGACGACATCAGCATTATCATCCACCCGGATGAGTCCATCACCGTTCGCGACAACGGCCGTGGCATCCCGGTAGACGTGCACAAAGAGGAAGGCGTTTCCGCCGCCGAGGTCATCATGACCGTCCTCCACGCTGGCGGTAAGTTCGACGATAACTCCTACAAGGTCTCCGGCGGTCTGCACGGCGTAGGTGTATCGGTGGTGAACGCGCTGTCCGAACAGCTGGTTCTCACGGTGCGCCGCAGCGGCAAGATCTGGGAACAGACCTACGTCCATGGCGTGCCTCAGGCACCGATGGCGATCGTTGGCGACAGCGAGTCCACCGGTACCCAAATCCACTTCAAGGCATCGAGCGAAACCTTCAAGAACATCCACTTCAGCTGGGACATCCTGGCCAAGCGGATTCGTGAACTGTCTTTCCTCAACTCCGGTGTCGGCATCGTTCTCAAGGACGAGCGCAGCGGCAAGGAAGAGCTGTTCAAGTACGAAGGTGGCCTGCGGGCGTTCGTTGAGTATCTGAACACCAACAAGACTGCGGTCAACCAGGTTTTCCACTTCAACGTCCAGCGCGAAGACGGCATCGGCGTGGAAATCGCCCTGCAGTGGAACGACAGCTTCAATGAGAACCTGTTGTGCTTCACCAACAACATTCCGCAGCGCGACGGCGGTACCCACCTGGTGGGCTTCCGTTCGGCGTTGACCCGTAACCTGAACAACTACATCGAACAGGAAGGCCTGGCGAAGAAGCATAAAGTCGCCACGACCGGTGACGATGCCCGCGAAGGCCTGACGGCGATCATTTCGGTGAAGGTGCCGGATCCGAAGTTCAGCTCCCAGACCAAAGACAAGCTGGTGTCCTCCGAAGTGAAGACCGCGGTCGAACAGGAAATGGGCAAGTACTTCTCCGACTTCCTGCTGGAAAACCCGAACGAAGCCAAGCTGGTGGTCGGCAAGATGATCGACGCCGCCCGTGCCCGTGAAGCCGCGCGCAAGGCCCGTGAGATGACCCGCCGCAAAGGCGCGCTGGACATCGCTGGCCTGCCGGGCAAACTGGCCGACTGCCAGGAAAAGGACCCTGCCCTGTCCGAGCTGTACCTGGTGGAAGGTGACTCTGCTGGCGGTTCCGCCAAGCAGGGTCGCAACCGTCGCACCCAGGCCATCCTGCCGCTCAAGGGCAAGATCCTCAACGTCGAGAAGGCGCGCTTCGACAAGATGATTTCCTCCCAGGAAGTCGGCACCTTGATCACCGCCCTGGGCTGCGGCATTGGCCGCGAAGAGTACAACATCGACAAGTTGCGCTATCACAACATCATCATCATGACCGATGCTGACGTCGACGGTTCGCACATCCGTACCCTGCTGCTGACGTTCTTCTTCCGTCAGTTGCCGGAGCTGATCGAGCGCGGCTACATCTACATCGCCCAGCCGCCGCTGTACAAGGTCAAGAAAGGCAAGCAAGAGCAATACATCAAAGACGACGACGCCATGGAAGAGTACATGACGCAATCGGCCCTGGAAGACGCGAGCCTGCACCTGAACGAAGACGCCCCGGGTATTTCCGGTGAAGCCCTCGAGCGCCTGGTCAACGACTTCCGCCTGGTGATGAAGACCCTCAAGCGCCTGTCGCGCCTGTACCCACAGGAACTGACCGAGCACTTCATCTACCTGCCTGCCGTGAGCCTGGAGCAACTGTCCGATCACGCTGCGATGCAGGATTGGCTGGCTCAGTACGAAGTACGCCTGCGCACCGTCGAAAAATCCGGCCTGGTCTACAAAGCCAGCCTGCGCGAAGACCGTGAACGTAACGTCTGGCTGCCGGAGGTCGAACTGATCTCCCACGGCCTGTCGAACTACGTCACCTTCAACCGCGACTTCTTCGGCAGCAACGACTACAAGACCGTCGTATCCCTTGGCGCGCAACTGAGCACGCTGCTGGACGAAGGTGCGTACATCCAACGGGGTGAGCGCAAGAAAGCCGTGACCGAGTTCAAGGAAGCCCTTGAATGGCTGATGGCGGAAAGCACCAAGCGCCACACCATCCAGCGATACAAAGGTCTGGGTGAAATGAACCCGGATCAGCTGTGGGAAACCACCATGGACCCAAGCTCGCGCCGGATGCTGAAAGTCACCATCGAAGACGCCATTGGCGCGGACCAGATCTTCAACACCCTGATGGGTGATGCGGTCGAGCCTCGTCGTGACTTCATCGAGAGCAATGCGTTGGCGGTGTCCAACCTGGATTTCTGATCCTTGCGCAGCATCCCGCCCAAACAAAAAAGCCAACGCACATGCGTTGGCTTTTTTTTACGCTGAAAAATACCCACTCCTTCTAAGACCCACTGGTCAAAAACGGGGTAACTGGGTAACACCCTGGCATAAAGCCTTCATTGTCAATGGGTTAGGATTTGGATGAAGGCCCCGGCTACCGGGTACTTTGGATTTCCTGGCGCAAAACTTGCGTGTTTAATAACTTACACATCGTTTTTTTAAATTTACAGAAAGCGATGGGTCAAGGTGTACGAATAAATCCAATGCCAAGGGTAGTCTCAATGAGCGGTACGCAAACTTCCGATAATCTGGCGCAAGGGCTCAAGCCCCGTCATGTGACGATGCTTTCCATAGCCGGTGTGATTGGCGCCGGTCTGTTCGTCGGCTCCGGCCATGCGATCGCAGCGGCCGGTCCGGCTGTGTTGTTGGCCTACGCTGCCGCAGGTGCCTTGGTGGTGCTGGTGATGCGGATGCTGGGCGAAATGGCGGTGGCGTCGCCGGACACGGGTTCCTTCTCGACGTATGCGGACCGGGCGATTGGTCATTGGGCGGGTTTCACCATCGGCTGGCTCTACTGGTGGTTCTGGGTCCTGGTGATTCCGCTGGAGGCCAACGCTGCTGCAACGATCCTGCACGCCTGGTTCCCGAACGTGGCGATCTGGGTCTTCACATTGGTCATCACCCTGCTGCTGACGGTCACCAACTTGTTCAGCGTGAAAAATTACGGAGAGTTCGAATTCTGGTTCGCCCTGGTCAAGGTGGTGGCGATCATCGGCTTCATCGGGCTGGGTGTAATGGCGATATTCGGTTTTCTGCCAACCAGCCAAGTCAGCGGGGTTTCGCACCTGTTCGACACCCAGGGCTTCCTGCCCAACGGCATGGGCGCGGTGCTGGGGGCGATCCTGACCACCATGTTTTCATTCATGGGCACTGAGATCGTGACCATCGCCGCGGCCGAATCGAAGAACCCAGGCCAGCAGATTTCCAAGGCAACCAACTCGGTGATCTGGCGGATTGGCTTGTTCTATCTCGTCTCCATTTTCATCGTCGTTGCCCTGGTGCCATGGAATGACCCACTCCTGGCCAGTGTCGGCTCCTACCAGACGGTGCTGGAGCGCATGGGCATCCCCAATGCCAAGCTGATCGTCGATATCGTGGTCCTGGTGGCGGTCACCAGCTGCCTGAACTCGGCGTTGTACACGGCTTCGCGCATGATGTTCTCGTTAGGCAAGCGCGGTGATGCGCCGGCCGTTTCCCAGCGCACCAACAAGAGCGGCACGCCTCATTGGGCGGTGATGCTGTCGACCGGCGCGGCCTTTTTGGCGGTGTTCGCCAACTACGTGGCACCGGCGGCGGTCTTCGAATTCCTGTTGGCCAGCTCTGGCGCCATTGCGTTGCTGGTGTACCTGGTCATCGCGATTTCGCAGCTGCGTATGCGCAAACAACGTATGGCTCGCGGTGAAAAAATCGCTTTCAGCATGTGGCTGTTTCCCGGCCTGACCTACGCGGTGATTATCTTCATCGTCGGCGCCTTGACCATCATGCTGTTCCAGGAAGCCCATCGCGTGGAGATCCTCGCGACCGGGCTGCTGAGTGTTCTGGTGGTGATATCCGGCGTGCTGATACAGCGTCGTCGGATCGCAAAAGCAGAAAGCTTGGTACCGACGATCGGGTGATATCCATTGTGTGGCGAGGGAGCTTGCTCCCGCTCGAGTGCGAAGCGCTAATAAAAGGGGCTGCTGCGCAGCCCAGCGGGAGCAAGCTCCCTCGCCACAGAGGCCATTCAATATGAGCAGTCGGTTCCCTAACTGGCCACCGACGCCTCACTCCCCGCCACCACACTCTCCAACCGATACCCATACCCGTAGATCGTCAGCAACTGCCAACCCCGATCCGCCGTCAGCCCGAGCTTGTTGCGCAGGCGATAGATGTGGGTGTCGAGGGGGCGGGACGAGGTCATTTCCTCGTGGGTCCAGAAGCGTTCGTAGAAGTATTCCCGGGACAGCGGCCGGCCCAGGTTGGCGAACAGGCACCGGGCCAGGCGGTATTCCCGTTCGGTCAGGCTGATGGGGATGCCGGCGCGGGTGATGGTCAGCTCGGCGTCGTCGAACGCCAGGTCGTTGAACACCAGCACGTCGCTGGCAGGCGCGCGTTGCAGGTTGTGACGGCGCAGCACGGCGGTGACCCGGGCCTTGAGCTCGTTAGGCCTGAAGGGTTTGCTCACGTAGTCGTCGGCACCGCTGTTGAGGGCCTGGACGATGTCGTGCTCACCGTCGCGGCTGGTCAGCATGATGGCGGCCGGTGGTGAATCCATGTGCTCGCGGGTCCAGCGCAGCAATGAAAGCCCGCTGATGTCGGGCAGTTGCCAGTCGAGGATCAGCAAGTCGAAGGTTTCCCGCCGCAGTTGTCGCAACAAGTCTTCCCCGCGTTCAAAACTGTGCAGGGTCCAGGCTTGCTCGCCTTTGCCGGGGATTTGTTGCAACGTCTGTTCTACCCGGCGCAACTCGGCCGGTTCATCGTCCAGTATGGCGACACGCATGGAATGCGATTCCTTGATCTCGAGAGTAACGGACATCTTCAGGTGGCAATGAAAGGCAGCCAGTGGTTGATTCATTGACCTGTCGCTGGCTGCGACAATACCGGCTCGCGACACAGAGGGAAAGGCAGCAGCGCGCCACCCATCGAGTCCGTTATAGTCGTGGGCTTTCAAGCCTGTCGACTGAAGCAGGCCAGTGAAAATATCCACAGTCTTGAGTTCGGCCAGGAGGCCTATGAGTAACCAGCGTCGCCGTGAAAGTCGTGAACCCACCCAGGTTCAGCGGTTGTTTCGACAGTTGGTGCGGGAGTGGTTGTGGATAAGTCTGCTGCTGTTGCCGCTGACGGCCTTGTTGTCATTGAGCAGCCAATCCACAGGCCATTCAAGCGCCGCGTTGTTGTCGGTGTGCCTGGTGGGTTGTGTGTTGGGCTTGCTGCTGTTGCGCCCGCGTCTGGCCCTGTGGACAACGGTGGGTGGTATGAGCCTGGCCCTGTTGATCAGCGCCATGCTGGGCGCGCGAGGGTGGTGGTGGTCACCCATGGCGAGTGTGCTGGGGATCATGTTCGGCTACCTGATCTGGAACTGGCGACGGCTGAGCGTGGTGTTGGCCTACTTCGGTTGGGAACTGGCACGGCTGGACGCCGAGCCCAAGGTCTTCCCGGAGCGTCGCCGCGCCTCCTACACCGGTAGTGACCGTTTACAGGGCCAGATCATGGCCCTGGAACAAGCCATGAGCCGAACCCGCGACACCCGGCGCTTCATTGCCGACGGCCTGGAATACTTGCCGGTGGCAACCATGATCAGCGATCCCCAAGGCAAACTGCTGCTGGGTAATCGAAAGGCGCGCGAGCTGTTCGGTCATGGCCTGGCGGGTGGCGATGTGCTGGAGCACCTTGGGCAACTGGGTTATCCGGGGCTGGAGCACGGGACGCATCACCGCTTATCCACCTTGCCCCTGGTGGAGTTTCGCGACATTCGCGAGCGCAGCTTGCGCCTGGAACGGGCTGCGCTGTTGCCGGTGGAGGGCGATGCGCCGATTGGCTGGTTGCTGAGCCTCACGGACCTGAGCGCCGAACGTGAGGCGGAAGAACAGCGCAGTGTCATGCTGCGGTTCCTCTCCCATGACTTGCGCGCCCCTCACTCGGCGATCCTTGCGCTGCTCGATGTGCAGCGGCATCAGACCGGTGGCGATCATCCGCTGTTCGACCAGATCGAGCGCCAGGTACGGCGCGCCCTGGACCTGACCGAGGGTTTCGTACAACTGGCCAAGGCCGAATCCGAGGCCTATCAGTTCCAGCCGACGCTGTTCGCCATGTTGGTGTTGGACGTGCTCGATCAGGCGCTGCCCATCGCCCAGGCAAAGCGTATCCAGTTGGTTCACGAAATCGAGGATGAAGACGCGATGGTGAGGGCGGATCAATCGTTATTGACCCGTGCCCTCTTCAATCTGCTGGAAAATGCCATCAAGTACAGCCCGCCCGACGCCTGCATTTCCCTGCAGGTTCATTGCATCTCGGGTTGGTTGATCTGCAATGTCGCCGACCAGGGCAAGGGCATCAGCGCCGAAGAACTGCCGGACCTGTTCAGTCAGTACCGACGGTTTTCCTCGGCTCACGGGGTCGATGGCATTGGTTTGGGATTATCGATGGTCAAGGCCGTGGTCGACCATCACGAGGGGAAAATCGAGTGTCGGAGCGTGGTGGGTAAAGGCACGACGTTCAGCCTGCGCTTCCCGTTATTGGAAGATTGAGAAGATCGCAGCCTTCGGCAGCTCCTACAGGACGTATCCAATCCCCGAAGGCTGGGATTTTTTGCTGCTATAAAAACTTATGCACCTGAACGTGGGTTTTATGTGTTTATGAAATATGTATAAAAAACATGTAGTTACGACATAAAAGCAACGGATTTCGAAAAAACGGTACACAGGTTATCCACAGATCTCAAACAGCGGCTTGTTCCGTGGAGACTTCCGCGACAGGGCCTGGAGGAAGCGAGCCCATTTCCCGTTGTGCCTGTTCATTCCAGGCTTGTACGCGGTCATTGAGCTCGGCGATGGCGCGGGGCCCAGTGCCTTCGGCATACATCGGTGCGCCGATCACCACGGTGATGACGCCTGGTGTTCTGATCCAACCTGCCTTGGGCCAGAATTTGCCGGCATTGTGTGCAATCGGCAGCACCGGCAGGTTCGCGTTCACCGCCAATGCGGAACCGCTGCGGGAAAACTTGCCAATCGTCCCGTAAGGAACACGGGTGCCCTCGGGGAAGATCAGCACCCAGGTGTTGTCCTTGAGCAGTTCGTCGCCCTTTTTCGCCACTTGCTTGAGCGCCACTTTGGGATTGTCGCGATCGATGGCGATCGGACGCAGCATGGCCATGGCCCAGCCAAAGAACGGTACGAACAGCAGCTCACGCTTGAGGACCTGGCTCAACGGTTCGAAATAGGCCGAGAGAAAGAACGTCTCCCAGGTGCTCTGGTGGTTGGACTGGATCACGCAGGGCCGGTCCGGCACGTTCTCGGCGCCTTTCACTTCATAGCGGATGCCCAGGAACACCTTGCTCAGCCACAGTGCGCAACGGCACCAGTACACATTGATGAAACGGTAGCGCGCCTTGAACGACATGAATGGCGCGATAAAAAAACTCAGGGTGCACCACAGCAAGGAGCTGGTGCCCAGCAGCAGGTAAAAGAGAAAGCTTCTGATGGCCTGCAATATCGACATAGCGGCGTTTACCGTTGCGGGCAATGCCCGCCTGTTTAAGCGCTTCCCGAACAGTCCTTGATCAGGTTGTCTTGGGAGCTCTAATTGTGGATAAGTTCAGCGGCAATCGCCGCCAGGTCGTCAAAAATCAAGGTGCCCACCGGCAGGGTCTTGCCCAGGGTCTTCTCGCCTTTTCCGGTCTTTACCAAAACTGGCTGACAATCGACGGCCTTGGCCGCCTCCAGGTCACCGAGACTGTCACCGACGAACCACACACCTGCCAAGGCCACATCGTAATGCGCGGCAATGGTTTTCAACATGCCCGGCTTGGGCTTGCGGCAATCGCAGCCGTCGTCCGGCCCATGCGGGCAATAAACGATCAAGCCGACTTCCCCGCCCTGCTCCGCCACCAGGGCGCGCAGGCGCTCATGCATGGCGTCCAGGACGGTGAGGTCATAATAACCGCGAGCAATGCCCGACTGGTTGGTGGCGACCGCCACCGTCCAGCCGGCCTTGCTCAACTGCGCGATGGCTTCGATCGAACCGGGCAGTGGCAACCACTCCTCCACCGATTTGATGTAAGCGTCGGAGTCGTGATTGATCACCCCGTCCCGATCGAGAATCAGCAGTTTCAAGCGTTACCCCAGCAACGAAATATCGGCGACGCCGAGGAACAGCCCACGCAGACGCGCCAGCAGCGCGTAACGGTTGGCCCGTACTTTGGCATCTTCGGCGTTGACCATCACCGCCTCGAAAAACGCATCCACCGGTTCGCGCAGTGCCGCCAGGCGCGCCAGGGTTTCGCTGTACTGACGCGCCGCCGCCATTGGCTGGACCGCCTGGTCCGCCTGCTGGATCGCCGAGTACAGGGAAAACTCGTTGGCGTTGTCGAAGTACTTGGCTTCGACGGTGGCCGCGATGTTGCCTTCGGCCTTGCCCAGCAGGTTCGATACCCGCTTGTTCACCGCTGCCAGCGCGGCGGCTTCCGGTAATTTGCGGAAGGCTTGCACCGCTTGTACACGCTGGTCGAAGTCCAGGGCCGAACCCGGTTTCAGGGCTCGCACCGACAGGTAGGTGGCGACGTCGACGCCTTCGTCTTCATAACGCGCACGCAGGCGGTCGAAGATGAATTCCAGCACCGCATCGGCCAGGCCGGCAGCCTTGACCTTGCCGCCGAACGCGTTGACGGCGAACGCCACGGCGTCGTTCAGGTCCAGGTCCAGTTGCTTGTCGATCAGGATCCGCAACACGCCCAGGGCCGCACGACGCAAGGCATACGGGTCTTTGCTGCCGGTGGGCAGCATGCCGATGCCGAAGATGCCGACCAGGGTATCGAGCTTGTCGGCGATCGCCACGGCCGCACCGGTCAGGGTGGTTGGCAGTTCAGCGCCGGCACCGCGGGGCATGTACTGTTCGTTCAGGGCCAGGGCCACATCCTGCGGCTCGCCATCGTTGAGGGCGTAGTAGTAACCGGCGACGCCTTGCATCTCCGGGAACTCACCGACCATCTCGGTGGACAGGTCGCACTTGGACAGGATGCCGGCACGGGCCGCGCGCTGGGCGTCGCCGCCGATGCGTGGGGCGATGAACGCCGCCAGTTTCGAAACGCGCTCGGCCTTGTCGTAGACGCTGCCGAGTTTTTCCTGGAACACCACGTTGCGCAGGCGCTCGTTGAAGCTTTCCAGGGGCTGTTTCTTGTCTTGCTTGAAGAAGAACTCGGCATCGGTCAGGCGCGGGCGAACGACTTTTTCGTTACCGGCGATGATCTGCTGCGGGTCCCTGCTTTCGATGTTGGCAACCGTGATGAAGCGCGGCAGCAACTTGCCTTCGGCGTCCAGCAAGCAGAAGTACTTCTGGTTGTCCTGCATGGTGGTGATCAGCGCTTCCTGCGGCACTTCAAGGAAACGTTCCTCGAACGAGCACACCAGCGGCACTGGCCATTCCACCAGCGCGGTCACTTCGTCCAGCAGGTTGGCCGGCACGATGGCGGTGCCTTCCTGCAGGGTGGCCAGCTCTTCGGTGCGCTTGCTGATCAGCTCGCGCCGCTCGTTGGCGTCGGCCAGCACGTAGGCGGCACGCAGGTCGGCCAGGTAGTTGGCCGGCGAGGTGATGCGCACGCTCTGCGGGTGATGGAAGCGGTGACCGCGGGAATCGCGACCGGCTTTCTGGGCCAGGATCGTGCAATCGATGACCTGGTCACCGAGCAACATCACCAGCCACTGGGTTGGACGTACGAATTCTTCCTTGCGCGCGGCCCAGCGCATGCGCTTGGGGATCGGCAAGTCATTGAGGGAGTCTTCGACGATGGTCGGCAACAGGCTGGCGGTCGGCTTGCCCTTGATGCTCTGGCTGTAGCGCAGCTTCGGACCGCTCTGGTCGATTTCGCTCAGGTCCACGCCGCACTTCTTGGCGAAGCCCAGGGCGGCCTGGGTCGGATTGCCGTCGGCATCGAACGCGGCCTGGCGTGGCGGGCCGTCGAGGTTGATGCTGCGGTCCGGCTGCTGGGTCGCCAGGGCGGTGATCAGCACGGCCAGGCGGCGCGGCGCGGCGTACACCTGTTTGGCTTCGTAGCTCAGGCCGGCGGCTTGCAGGCCTTTGTCGATACCGGCCAGGAACGCATCGGCCAGGGTGTTCAGGGCTTTGGGTGGCAGTTCTTCGGTGCCCAGTTCAACCAGAAAATCTTGAGCACTCATTGTGCAGCCTCCAGCTTAGCCAACACTTCATCACGCAGGTCCGGGGTCGCCATCGGGAAGCCCAGCTTGGCACGAGCCAGCAGGTAGGCTTGCGCAACGGAACGCGCCAGGGTGCGTACACGCAGGATGTATTGCTGGCGCGCGGTCACGGAAATCGCCCGGCGTGCGTCCAGCAGGTTGAAGGTATGGGACGCCTTCAACACCATTTCATAGCTCGGCAACGGCAGCGGCTGATCCAGCTCGATCAGGCGCTTGGCTTCGCTCTCGTAGAAATCGAACAGCTCGAACAGCTTCTCGACGTTGGCGTGTTCGAAGTTGTAGGTCGACTGCTCCACTTCGTTCTGGTGGAACACGTCGCCATAGGTCACTTTGCCGAACGGGCCGTCGGCCCACACCAGGTCGTAGACCGAGTCCACGCCCTGCAGGTACATGGCCAGGCGTTCCAGGCCGTAGGTGATCTCGCCGGTGACCGGGTAGCACTCGATGCCGCCCGCTTGCTGGAAGTAGGTGAACTGGGTCACTTCCATGCCATTGAGCCAGACTTCCCAGCCCAGGCCCCAGGCGCCCAGGGTCGGCGATTCCCAGTTGTCTTCGACGAAACGAATGTCGTGCACCAGTGGGTCGAGGCCCACGTGCTTGAGGGAGCCCAGGTACAGTTCCTGGAAGTTTTCCGGGTTCGGCTTCAGGACCACCTGGAACTGGTAGTAGTGCTGCAGGCGGTTCGGGTTTTCGCCGTAGCGGCCGTCAGTCGGGCGGCGGCTGGGCTGCACATAAGCGGCGTTCCAGGTTTCCGGGCCGATGGCACGCAGAAACGTGGCAGTGTGGAAAGTGCCGGCGCCTACTTCCATATCGTAGGGCTGAAGTACCACGCAACCTTGCTCGGCCCAGTATTGCTGGAGGGCGAGGATCAAGTCTTGGAAGGTACGCACGGCTGGCGTAGGCTGGCTCACGAAATTCACCTGTTTCTTGGGCTGCGATTTAAAGAGCGGGAGTATACCCGATTCGTTCGTGCGCACGCCCCCTGGAGCCTTATGCCACGCTGCTTTTGGTGTTCTGACGATCCGTTGTACATGGCTTATCACGATCAGGAGTGGGGCACGCCGCTGCGCGATGCGCAGGGTTTGTTCGAGTTGCTTTTGCTCGAAGGGTTCCAGGCCGGGCTGTCCTGGATCACCGTTTTGCGCAAGCGCGAGCGCTACCGGGAAGTGTTGTACGGCTTCGATGTGCAGCGCGTGGCGCAGATGAGCGACGCGGAAATCGATGAGCTGATGCTCGACCCGGGCATCATCCGCAACCGCCTCAAGCTCAAGGCCGCCCGTCGCAATGCCCAGGCCTGGCTGGTGCTGGACGACCCGGTGGCGTTCCTCTGGTCGTTCGTGGACGGCAAACCCATCATCAACCATTTCAAGGACCGCAGCGAAGTGCCGGCCATCACGCCCGAGGCCCTGGCGATGAGCAAAGGCTTGAAAAAAGCCGGGTTCACTTTCGTCGGGCCGACCATTTGCTACGCCTTGATGCAGGCCTCGGGCATGGTCATGGATCACACCCAAGACTGCGACCGCTACGCCGAGTTGGTAAACGGCGGTTAGAATAGCCGGCTCGCAACACGGCCCATACATTCAGGAGTGACCTGTGGATAAGTTGAAAGGCGCCTTGCTGGTCGGCGCTCTGCGGTTGTTTGCGCTGCTGCCCTGGCGAGCGGTGCAGGCGGTGGGCTCGGCGATCGGCTGGCTCATGTGGAAATTTCCCAACCGTTCCCGCGACGTGGTGCGGATCAACCTCGCCAAGTGCTTTCCCGAGATGGACCCGGTCGAGCGCGAACGCCTGGTGGGCCAGAGCCTCAAGGACATCGGCAAATCCCTGACCGAAAGCGCCTGCGCCTGGATCTGGCCGGCTCAGCGCTCCATCGACCTGGTGCGCGAAGTCGAAGGCCTGGAAGTGCTGAAAGAAGCCCTGGCCTCCGGTAAGGGCGTGGTGGGCATCACCAGCCACCTGGGCAACTGGGAAGTGCTCAACCACTTCTATTGCAGCCAGTGCAAACCGATCATTTTCTACCGCCCGCCCAAGCTCAAGGCGGTGGATGAATTGCTGCAAAAGCAACGTGTGCAACTGGGCAACAAAGTCGCGGCCTCCACCAAGGAAGGCATCCTCAGCGTCATCAAGGAAGTGCGCAAGGGCGGCCAGGTGGGCATCCCCGCCGACCCGGAGCCGGCCGAATCCGCCGGCATCTTCGTGCCCTTCTTCGCCACCCAGGCCCTGACCAGCAAGTTCGTGCCGAACATGCTCGCCGGCGGCAAGGCGGTCGGCGTCTTCCTTCACGCCCTGCGCCTGCCGGACGGCTCCGGCTACAAAGTCATCCTCGAAGCCGCGCCAGAGGCCATGTACAGCACCGACACCGAAACCGCCTGCGCCGCCATGAGCCAAGTGGTGGAGCGCTACGTGCGGGCCTACCCGAGCCAGTACATGTGGAGCATGAAACGCTTCAAGAAGCGCCCGCCGGGTGAGGCGCGGTGGTACTGAAGACCTGTTGCTTCATATGAGTGGGGGTGCTTGGGATTTGTGGTGAATACGGGATCTGTGAGCACCCAAGTACCTATGTGGGAGCCGAGCTTGCTCGCGATGACGGCGGCACACTCAACTTCGATGCAAGCAGACCCACCGCTATCGCGAGCAAGCTCGCTCTCACCGTTTTTCCGGGCTGTTTACAGACATTGCGTCCATCATGAACCCCTGTGGGAGCGAGCTTGCTCGCGATAGCGCCCTAACAGTCGCCACATAACTAACTGACCTCACCCCACGCCATCTCCCTCCTAAAGCTCGGTCCACGGCAGTCGATAACCCGATGTATCCGCCAATCATGGACCGATGAAATGGAACTCTCCCTTAGCGCTGCCTCCATTGCACCCGCCAACACCCACCTCACCCGCTCCGATCAGAAGTTGGTCACTCATCCACCAACAGGCTCTGTAAAAGAACTGGTAAGCGCTGGCCCAGCGGCCATCTACCATCCCAGTGAAGAAATCCAGACCGCAGAGCAACCACTGGTGGCCATTACCACCTGGGTCGGTCGCTCCCAATCGCCAGATTTTCCTCGCTATGTCGCGATCACCGAGAGCGCAAAAAACACATTGAAAACCTCTTTCGAGGCATTCCAGTCACAGCTGTCGGCAACCCACCCGGATTTGGCCAGCAAGAAATACGGCTTCACCGTCGAGGCCGATGGCAAGCTGAAAGTGCTCAACACCGCCGGCCAACTCAGCACCTCGGAGACCCAGCGCCTCACCGATCTGCTCAATGAATCCAATGACTTGAAAGCCGCAGCCAGCGCCTTCCGCGACGCTTCCATCGACATGGTGGATGCTGACTCGCCCTGGTCTGGCAGCTACCTGGGTCGCTACAACCTGACCAAGGAAAACTTCGCCAGCACCATCGACCTGGCACCGCTGCTCAAGCGCTCTGGCTCGGTGCCGCCCCAGGAGTTTTCGGACGGGTTGTTCTTCAATCAACTGGCGCACAAAGGCGAACTGGCGACCGAAGAGACGGAGGCCGCGATGTTTGAACGGCGTGCTGCGCAGCGATTCAGCGCGCAGGCCTGAAAGCCGGGTCTACCGAATCGTGTGGCGAGGGAGCTTGCTCCCGCCGGGCTGCGCAGCAGCCCTTCTCCATGACCAGCTATGAGCTGGCGGTGTGGTCGGCTTCCTGATGGTTGATTGATCACGAGGAGGCGCAAAGCCTCAATCGTGTCCATGATTAAGGGCCTGCGATATCGGCGACGTGGGATGGCAAAGCCATCTCTAAATCCGTCGGACTACCACCCAGTCAGAAATATCGCACTTCCTCTGGTTCATTAATCAAGGAGTCTCCTTCATGAACATCGATTTCACCGGACGTCAGGTCCTTGTCACCGGGTCCACCAGCGGTATCGGTTTCGCGACCGCCAAAGGCTTTCTCGAAGCCGGCGCCCATGTAGTCATCAACGGTCGCAGCCAGAGCAGCGTGGACGACGCATTGCAGCGCCTGGGCGCCCTTGCTTCAAATGCCGTCGGTTTCGTTGGCGACCTGAGCAATGAATCAGGCTGCCAGGCACTGATCGCCAAGCACCCCAGCTTCGATATCGTCATCAACAACCTGGGCATTTTTAAACAGGAGGATTTCTTCGAAACACCGGACAGCGAATGGCAGCGCTTCTTCGAAACCAACGTGATGTCGGGCGTGCGGGTTTCCAGGGCCTACGCGCAAGGCATGGTCGAGCGCGGTTGGGGACGGATCGTGTTTATCTCGTCGGAATCGGGCGTGAACATTCCTGCCGACATGATCCACTACGGCTTCACCAAGACCGCCCAACTGTCCATCGCTCGCGGCCTGGCCAAGCGCCTCGCCGGCACGGGCGTGACGGTGAACTCGGTGTTGCCTGGGCCGACGCTTTCCGAAGGGGTTGCCCAGATGCTCCAAGCAGATGTGGAGCGCAGCGGGGAAAGCCTGGAAAAGGTGGCGGCAGATTTCGTCAATGAGCACCGTAGCACCTCGATCATCCAGCGCGCGGCGCGCGTCGAGGAGGTCGCCAACATGATCATCTACGCCAGCTCGGAGCAGGCCTCGGCCACCACGGGTGCGGCGTTGCGTGTTGATGGGGGTGTGGTGGATAGCATCGTTTAGAGGGCTATGACACGTTGCAAAAAAACGCCGCTTCCTCATGAGAGATAAGCGGCGTTTTTTGTTTTGGAAGCAACATGGGTTGATTCGACCGGCGTTGGAGTGGTGAAGGGATGGTTCAGCCCACTCTGTTTTCCATCAGTCGATCCGAGCCACCTTCGGCCACACGGTTTTCTATCAACCGATCCGAACCGCCTTCAGCTACGCGTTTTTCGATCAGTCGATCCGAGCCGCCTTCAGCTACGCGTTTTTCGATCAGTCGATCCGAGCCGCCTTCGGCTACGCGTTTTTCGATCAGTCGATCCGAGCCGCCTTCGGCTACACGGTTTTCGATCAGTCGATCCGAGCCGCCTTCGGCCACACGTTTTTCGATCAGTCGATCCGAGCCACCTTCAGCGAACGTGGGTTGAACAAAAGAAGTTGCGAACGCATTGCCGAGGGACAGTGCCAGAAGCGAGCCAACGAGAGTTTTGCGGAAAGTGTTCATGTCCTGATCCTTTTATTCGTATGTGAGTGAGTTAGACGGTGACGTGCAAACGGACGTCGACGTTGCCGCGTGTCGCGTTGGAGTACGGGCAGACCTGGTGAGCCGCGTCGACCAGCGCTTGGGCATCGGCTTGATCCAGGCCTGGCAGGTTGATGTGCAGGTCGATGTCCAGGCCGAAACCGCCAGGGATCTGGCCGATGCCAACGTGTGCGGTGATCGAAGCGTCGGCAGGAATGCTGCGTTTGCTCTGGCTGGCGACAAACTTCAGTGCGCCGATGAAACAGGCCGAGTAGCCGGCTGCGAACAGTTGCTCAGGGTTGGTGGCTTCACCACCGGCACCACCCAAGGCTTTTGGCGTGGCCAGTTTCACGTCGAGAATCTTGTCGCTGGAAACAGCACGGCCATCACGGCCACCGGTGGAGGTTGCGACTGCGGTGTAGAGAACGTTCATGGTGTTTCCTCTTGCTGAATGGGCTGATCGAGTTCGGGCTTGGTATGCGCTAAATATTTGTGCGCTAACCAGTTGAGACAAAATTAACGCTCAAATACTTTGCGCGCAAGATAAATTTTCAAAAAATTATCACTTTTGAATTAACCAGTTGATCTAAAAAGGAATTTATTTTCGGGGCCGCGCAGTATCACCCGCCGCGAGGTGAGCCAAGGAGAAGGAGGTGCCAGGGGTCAGTGCCTGCGTAGTTGCAGGCCTTTGAAGAGAGGGCGTTCAGGGTTTCTCGATCGTTCCCACGCTCCCGCTTGGGAACGTCGCCAGGGACGCCCAGCGTTCCGCTTCTGGAATGTGATGCAGCGTGGGGGTGGTCTAATGATGCAAAGCCAACCCGACTAAGCAACAGCCACTCGATTGCGCCCCAACGCCTTCGCCCGATACAGGGCCTTATCCGCATCGTTCATCAAGCTATGAAGATCCTTATTGCAGGCCTCCGTCGACGCGACGCCAAGGCTGGCGGTTATGCAGTGAACAGGCTCGATCATCAAACCCGCAATCGTATCGATGAGCTGTTCCGCAATCTGGGTGGCGACCTCGATGGACGTGTCCGGAAGCAGAATGGCGAACTCTTCCCCACCCAGCCGGCCGTGAATGTCCGTCGCCCGAAACGATGCACTGATGACCATCCCCATCTCGCGTAAAACCTGATCCCCGACCTGATGGCCGTAGGTGTCGTTGATGTGCTTGAAGTGATCCATGTCCAACATGACGGCGCACAACCCCAACCGGTTGGTCTTGCATTCGTCATAAAGCCGCTGGGCATGCTCGAAAAAAGCCCGCCGACTCTTCAGGCCGGTCAGTTCATCGGTTTGTGCGGCACGGGTTGAAATGCTGTTCGCCTGTTCCATTTCACGGGTGAGTCGAAAAGCGGTTTCCAATGCTTGGGACATTTTGCTCGTAGCGCGGGCAGCAAATGCGGTGAACACCACGATCGACAATGCCATGCCAACTTGAATCGGAGACGGTTGAAACAGCAGCCAGGCGGTGCACGGCAACAGAACCAGGCCAATGGAGACGAGTGTCATATTGCGGTAAGCGGAGTAGCAAGACACCGCGCTGACGGACATCCCGACAGTAAAGAGCATGACCAATGCCTGCGACAAAAGATCGTCTGCCGGCATGACCGCTAACGCGCCTGCGCCCCAGATGCTGGCGGACAGCACGAGCGTGATCCAGTATTTGCGCTCCCAGCGTTCAGGTGTGCGTTCACTTTCGTCGCTGCGAACATAGGCAACAAACAGCGCGATGCGCAACAGCGTCGATCCGGTCAGCAGGGCCAGCCACCAAAAGATGACGCCGTGTTCAAAACGATCCCAGCACAGCCAACTCAGCATGACGGCAGCGAGATAACTGCCAAATACCGCAGACACGGATTGGCGAAACAGTTGCTGCAATCGGTCAGTTCGTACCTGCTTGGCTATGAAAAGCGCCTGGTCATTCCGTGATCTTGGGCCATGCATGTGATCCACCTGATCGTGACGCAACGAAAGCGGCGATTGTGGCACCCTGCCACCAATGCAAACAACTGAATTACACCTACGGCTCCGATTGAACCAATACCCGTGGCGAGGGCGCTTGCTCCCGCTGGACTGCGAAGCAGCCGCAACCATTCCTACAGCCAAACGGCATCATCTGTTTTACAGGATCAGGCTGGAATCAATCCTGCTTCCCGGTAGCTCAAAATCAGATCATCGAACAGGCTGACATCCGCCCGAGTCCGCGCGATTAACTGAGCACCCGCGACAGCGGTGTAAATGGCGCGGGCTCGGCGTTCACATTCTTCTGCGCTACCTGTTCCCGCATCTGCCAGCACCTGGGCAAGCCACGCCACGTTAACGTCCGCAAAAGCCCTGACCTCTCGCGACACTTCATCGGGAAGGTCTTCGTATTCGGCTGCCATGAAGCTGGACAGACAAAGCCTGTTACCGTCCTCGAGCGACTTTCGAAAAATGGAGGAGTACAGCCGCACGCACATCTTCGGATCGGTATTGGCGGCGCGTATCTCTTCGAGCATGCGCAGCGCATCCTGCCAGTAGCGTTCAGCAACCGCCGCAGCCAGGCCTGCCTTGCTCGGAAAGTGGTAGTAAATGCTGGCGTTCTTGATGCCTACCTGGTCGGCAATGCTACGGAAATTGATTCCGCTGTAACCGTGCAGTTGGGCAGCGGCTTTCGCTGCCGCCAAGATAGCTTCTCGAGCATTTTCGTTCACGTTGCAGCCTCGTTTCGAGATTCGACTCACTCAGGTAACCGCGATTCTACGCGCAGATTGGTTTGCCTGCCAATTGTCAGGTAGGGGGTTGACAGCGCTAAATCGGCGGTTCAATCTTTACCTACCAATTGACAGGCAGGTACTCGAATCATGACTTCTTCACCACAGCGCGTTGATGTTCCCACTGTTCCTACGATGAAAATCTACGATTGGTTCAACGGCCCCTACCCCGCCCGAGTGCGCATTGCGCTGGCGGAAAAAGGATTGCTGTCGAACATCGAATTCGTAGCGGTGAATCTCTGGGCCGGTGAGCACAAGAAACCCGAGTTCCTGGCCATCAATTACTCCGGGACACTGCCCGTGCTGGAGCTGGACGATGGAACGCGGATCGCGGAGTGCACGGCGATCACCCAGTACCTGGATAGCCTGGACGGTCATCCGACGCTGACGGGGGAAACGCCTGTTGAGAAAGGCATCATCCATATGATGACCAAACGTGCCGAGATTGAGTTTCTCGACGCCGTCAGCGTGTACTTCCACCATGCCACGCCGGGCCTCGGCCCCGATGTCGAGCTGTACCAGAATGCCGAGTGGGGCGCCCGGATGCGCGATAAGGCGATCAGGGGCATGCGCTATTTCGACAATCTTCTCAAAGACCGGCCCTTTGTGGCGGGCGACAAATTTTCGATGGCCGACATTGCGGTACTGGGCGGCATGATCTTCGCCTCGCTGGTGCAACTCCCCGTGCCTGAAGAGTGCGTGGCGCTTCGAGCATGGCACGCCAGGATGCAGGAGCGCTCCAGCGTCCAGACATGGCGTGCCATGGTCGAGCGTGGCGCTGCGTAGCACGGATAGTGACTAGCTAGCGCCCGGCATGAAAAAGGGACAAGGGCTAATGCCAGTCAGTTAAGGATCAAACGACACAAAACCTGTGGGAGCAAAGCTTGCTCGCGATTGGGGTGAGCCAGTCGACAGCGCGTTGACTGGTCCGCCGCCATCGCGAGCAAGCTTTGCTCCCACGGATTTGGGCTTGGCATTAGGGCAAGCCCGACGTGCTCATTGCTTACGGGTTACTCGACTTGCGACAGCTTGGCATCGTCGCAACCGGCAGCACGGCACTCGCGCTCGACAGCTTTGAGTATGACGATACGCGCCTCGGTCTTCTCATTGGCACAGTCCAGGTAGAGCAGGCCATCGTTGGAGCAGGCGCTGTCACGATTTTTGATCCACTGGATTTGAGCGGCTTTCACTTTTTTCTTTTGATCCGGGTTCAGGGCACTCATGGTCTTCTTGTATTGATCATTGATTTCCTGATCCGACTGAACCATTTTCAGCGACGCGCAATAGGTTCTGTCATAGGCGTTTCTAGGGTTATCGCAACTCATCGCGGATGCCGATGCTGATGCCATTGCCAGCAATGTCCCAACCAACAAAGACTTGATCACTTACTTCTCTCCCTGAATGCCCTCTATTGATTAGAGGTCGCGGCGGGGAATTTATCATGAGGGTTGTTGAACAATGAAGTAGATCCTATGGTTCATTCGGCCCGGACAATGGGCGAATCCTGACAGGGTTCGGGAGCAAGCGATTGCTAAAAAAGGCAGCATCGATCCCGCCGATGCGATTGCCCCCACTTCCTCTATCCCCCAATCCCCGTGGCGAGGGAGCTTGCTCCCGCTGGGCTGCGCAGCAGCCCCAAACCAGCCAAACACATTCCTACAGACCAACCCCACCAGCCACGCCGCCCATTCGCAAGCACCCCTCTATCCCCGAACTACAGGGAATAAACGTCACCTGTTTATCCTCCAACCCCAACCCTTCCACCAGGCTACCCAACCTTGCGCCTTTGCCTACAACTACGCCAGAATCCGCCCGCTTGTGCGCCTTGTCCCCGGGTTCTATCGTTTCCCTGCCACTGCCCATCAGTGGTCGGGTTTAGTAGCTCGGTTAGTCATCTACGGTTGCATGAGTGTCATCCAGTCAGGCGTTCGCCTGCACTTGATGGTGGCTGTGCGCAAGGCGCCTTCGGGCGCGCCGGGTTTGGTGACTTTACCGGTCTACTAACTTGCGCACAGCTGCCTCCTTTTCGTTTAGTAGCGAGATGGTGCGGCCCTACTAGAAGGAAAGTCCCAATGTTCAAACCGACTCCGAATCCGCCAGAGGCGGATCAGACTTCCCGGTACACAAAGTCCCAGGCCAAAAAGCACGACGAAGCCACCAATCGCGCCTTGGATTACTACCTGCTACCAAAACCGGAAAAATCAGAGGATGCGTCCCAACCGGGCCAGCTCTTCACCGTCGCCAAAAACGCTGACAACGAATCCCTCCTCGTCAACCTCAGCGAAACCCTGGCGGCAGCCGACGCGATGGTCAGCAACCTGGCCTTCGACTTGGAAGGACCTCGCCGTCATATTGCTCTCGGTATCCAGCAATTGATCGAATTGAGTTCATTGTTGGCGAATCGGGTGTTGGATAACGTTGATCCGCGATAGCGGGTAAGCATCCTCTTAAAAAGCAAACCCGGCATCCGTGTCGGGTTTGCTTTATTTGTGCTTGTTTCAAGGGAACAACAATCATGAGGGGCATTAGTTGCCTGCGAGGGCACCAGTTGCGTCGGGTATGGCCTCTCCGGCCCGCTCGGCGGGTACCTCAGCGGTCTTCTGATGTTCTAGGCCGCTGCTGGGCATTGTGACTTTGGCGATACGATCTGAAAAATACTTGTCGAACGGTTCCAATTCCGGATATTCATCAGGTGCAACCAACAAGGCTGTCAGGCGCCCGATAAGGCCGCAGATCCAGTCGGCGCACTGGATGGTTTGGAACAAGTGGCTTTCGGCCTGAATTGGCGGCTCAATGAGTGCCCTACATTTCTGCGAGGCATCCTCAAACATGGCCAGCGTGCAGACCTCCACGTTAGTTTCTCGCCATTCGTTTCCGCAGCGTTGTTCATCGAGCATCAACATGAAGGTTGAGCCGCTCTGTACGCAGAATCGGTCTATTTTGCGCACTGCCTGCAGAAGCTGCCGTTTGAACGTCTCAGTGGAATCATGGGCATCAGGGTCAGTGGTCTTGTGCTCCCCCGTGTAGAACACGTGGCCGCCGATTTTTTCAATGTGGCTGAGGAGGCGGAACGTGGAGCGCCGGAGCTGCTCGTACTTGGTGACGTTCCGGAGGGCGTAGAGCTGAGAGCCCTTTTTCTCCCACTGATATGCTGGCAGATTCTTGGGATTATCGTTCGCGAGATCGAATGCTAGGAGATGGCATTTGAGCTTGTAGAAATAGATTGCGAACTCGCGGATTTCGGTAGCCGGAAGGATCAGGCCAGCAAATCCGAAAGCGGGATGGGTTTTGTACCTTGGATGGTGACGTGAGACGTACTGGCCGACGTGCCCGAATTCGTCCAGGTACGCGACGTAATGCGCCATAGTGACTGGATTCCTTGTCAGAGAAACACGAAAGCCCGCAGAGATTTCTCTCAAGCGGGCCTCGGAAGGTAGGCACGAGAGTCACACCCTCATGCGTTGGGGCAATTATTATTGCGGAACAATCGCTATGTCAATCACGTTGATGGATGCCCATGATCTTGAGGGCCTTTCCTTAACGCCGCATACTTCCGAGCAAAAAAACGGGCCTACATTCCCACGCAGCCCCGTTTTTTCACCACCTAATCAGCTCAAAATGCCGGCAAAACCGCGCCTTTGTATTTCTCAAGAATAAAAGCCTTCACTTCCGGCGTATGCAGCGCCGCAACCAACTTCTTCATCGCCTCACTGTCCTTGTCATCCTCACGGGCAACCAGAATATTCACATACGGCGAGTCGTTACCTTCGATAACCAGCGCATCCTTGGAAGGATCAAGCTTCGCCTCCAACGCATAGTTGGTATTGATCAACGCCAGATCCACCTGGGTCAGCACCCGCGGAATGGTCGCGGCTTCCAGCTCACGGAATTTCAGATCCTTGGTGTTTTCGGTGATGTCTTTGGTGGTCGACAGGATATTGGTGGGATCTTTCAGCTTGATCACCCCAGCCTTCGCCAGCAGCAATAACGCACGGCCGCCGTTGGTGGCGTCGTTCGGGATCACCACGTTGGCGCCGCCTGGGAGTTCGTCGAGCTTCTTGTACTTGCTGGAGTACGCGCCCAGGGGCTCCAGGTGCACACCGGCCACGCTCACCAGGTTTGTGCCCTTGGCCTTGTTGAACTCATCCAGGTACGGCTGGTGCTGGAAGAAGTTGGCGTCCAGGCGCTTTTCTGCGACCTGTACGTTCGGCTGGATGTAGTCGGTGAAGACTTTGACCTTCAGGTCGACGCCTTCTTTGGCCAGGGCCGGTTTGACGAATTCGAGGATTTCCGCGTGCGGCACCGGCGTTGCGGCGACGGTCAGGGTGTCGGCGGCGTGGGCGGAAAACGCTGCGGCGGCAGCGAAGGCAACCAGTAGTTTCTTCATTCAGCTAACTCCTTGTGAGGCGCCTGCTCTCGGCGCCTGCCAGCGAATGGCCGGCTCATGGTTTATTGGCCGCAAGGCCTTATTTTCTAGAAAAATGCACAACCAATTTGTCGCCCACGGTTTGCAGCACCTGGACCAGCACCAGCAGCAACACCACCGTGACCACCATCACATCGGTCTGGAAACGCTGGTAGCCGAAGCGGATCGCCAGGTCGCCCAAGCCACCGGCGCCGACCACACCGGCCATGGCCGTGTAGGACACCAGCGTAATCGCTGTCACCGTAATCGCGGCAAAGATGCCTGGACGGGCTTCCGGCAGCAAGGCGTTGACGATGATCTGCCGCGTGGTGGCGCCCATGGCCTGGGTCGCTTCGATGATGCCCCGGTCGACTTCGCGCAGGGCCGTTTCCACCAGGCGGGCGAAGAACGGTGTCGCGCCGACCACCAGCGGTGGGATCGCGCCGGCCACGCCCAGGGAGGTGCCGGTGATCAATACCGTGAACGGGATCATCACGATCAACAGGATGATGAACGGTAGCGAACGCAGGATGTTCACGATCAGCGACAGCAGTGCATACACACCGCGGGCCTCGAGCAACTGGCGCGGGCTGCAGAGGAACAGCAACACGCCCAGGGGCAAGCCGAGCAGCACGGTGAACAGCAGCGAACCGAACAACATCAGGAAGGTGTCGCCGGTGGCCAGCCAGATTTCCAGCCAGTCGATGTTGGAGAAGAACGAACTCAACAGTTCCATTAGCGCAGCACCTCCATGTGGACATCGGCCGCGGTGAAGCGGGCGAACGCCGCCTCCATGTCACCGCCGGTGATGGCGAGGGTCAGTTGCCCGTAGGGGGTGTCTTTGATGCGGTCGATGCGACCGGCCAGGATGCTGTAGTCCACACCGGTTTCCCGGGCGACGGTGCCGAGCAGTGGCGCGTAGGTCGCGTCGCCCTGGAACGTCAGACGCACGATGCGCCCGGGCACGTGGGCGAAGTCGTCGCGCTGTTCGCTTTCGTCGATCTGCTCGTCTTCCTGGACAAAACGCTTGGTGGTCGGATGCTTGGGGTGCAGGAACACCTCGGCCACCGGGCCCTGCTCGACGATCACGCCGGCGTCCATCACCGCCACTTGATCGCAAACGCGGCGGATCACGTCCATTTCATGGGTGATCAGCACGATGGTCAGCTTCAGCTCGCGGTTGATTTCCGCCAGCAGTTGCAGGACCGAGGCGGTGGTCTGCGGGTCGAGGGCGCTGGTGGCCTCGTCGCACAGCAGGATCTTGGGTTTGGTCGCCAGGGCGCGGGCGATGCCGACGCGCTGCTTCTGGCCGCCGGACAGTTGCGCCGGGTACTTCTTGGCGTGGTCGGACAAACCGACGCGGGCGAGCAACTCGGCGACGCGCTGGTCGATTTCGCTGCGGGACAATTCGCCCGCCAGCGTCAGCGGCAGCGCCACGTTGTCGGCCACGGTCTTGGACGCCAGCAGGTTGAAGTGCTGGAAGATCATCCCGACCTGTTGACGGAAACGCCGCAGGCCGCTGGCGTCCAGGGCGGTGACTTCTTCGCCGTCGACGATGATCTTGCCGCCGCTGGAGTCTTCCAGGCGATTGATCAGGCGCAGCAGGGTACTTTTTCCTGCACCGGAATGGCCAATCAGGCCAAAGACCTGACCGTTCTCGATCGTCAGACTGGTCGGGTGCAGAGCGGGGATATCCTTACCGGCGACCCGGTAGGTTTTATGGACGTTTTGAAACTCGATCACGTAGCGAACCTTGTGGGGCGCGTTGGAAAAGGGGCAGCGGTTAGCCGGGGGCGCATTTTAGCCTGTCTGTATAGAGGTCATTAGCATTTATTTCGCAATCTGGCTGCCATTTGGCAATAACGCGATTGAAGGTCAGCAAGCCTGGCTATCAGTCGTTGGGCACCCATCCGCGCCACTGCCGGGGCCGCGCGCCATGTAGCAGTCGCCGCCTGACAGGCAAAGGATCGTTCATCCATCCTGCCCAAGAGTATTTAAAGTTAGCTGTTAAATATATACACATACTCGGTTTCATTTCGAATAGTACTTCCAGTTGTCCATGGTTAAGTGTCTGGTAAGTTACTGATTGCCGTCCGCCGCAGCGTAGTAAAACCGGCCTAGCAGCGGCGGGGAAACATTTAAAAGGAGTTTAATGTGAAAAAGCATAACGCTATTTTTGCAGGACTGTTTACATTGAGCGTAATGGCCAATGCAGTGGCTGCAAGTTCGACAAACTCGGACACTTTAATGATATTCGGGAAACTTCCCGATGTGCAGATGACCCTGCCCCAATACCAGGCCCTGTCCGTCGCGGCAATGCCTGAGGAAGAATTCAAGGCGCGACTTGCCGACAACAGATTTCCTTCCCTGGCCTATCTGGATATCGCCGCAGTGAAGGAGGATGAGGCAGCCATCGAGAAAGCAACGGCGATTTTCCGCTCGGGGAAACCGGTGCTGTTGAAGATGGGTTACCAGGCGACGGAGCTTGCGAAAACAGTAAGCAACATATTCGGAATCTCCGGCGCATTCGACTATGCCTTGTTTCACCGGGTGAGCAATTCGGAGATCAATGTCTATCGCCTGGAAGGTTATCAGGATGAAGCCGTCTTGGAAGCGGTGCGGTTGCTGATCACGGAACTGCAGGCACAGGGCTGGTCCCCCCGGGAGGAAGGCGATTTCATTGGCCTGCCAAAACTGACCTACAACATCAATCTTCAAAGCCCGAACCAGGCAATGACTTCCGTGGTGAATATCGATGTCATCAGGAGCGCAGAGCGAAGCCAGGACAAGAAGTTCGTGTCCATCAAAACATCGCCAACGACAACGCGCTCCACAAAAAATGGCATCACCATCGGTGGATTCGGGCCGGGGGGCAGTGGCGCTAATCTGTGGGGCGCGTACCTGCCGCATGCATACCGGTTCACTCACCAACTGACCGCCCAACAGGTTGTTCCGGTGTTGGTCAATTCGGCGCCAGCCAGCGATTCGAGGACGGATTTCAATTACAGCGAGACGAAAACCAATGGCTTTTCCATTGGCGGAACATTGGGTAGCGAGTTTGGCGGAACGAAAGCCGAAAACATCACCTATGCCGCTAAATCACCGTTCAATGTGAATTTCGGCCTGAGTTATTCACATTCCAAGACCATGAGTTACGCATTCCAGGACTACTCGTTGATCGCATCGCAGAACGGTTCGAAGTTGACGTGGAACGCACCCATAGATCCCAAGTTGAAGGCTGTATTGGTCGACAGGCTCACTGCCGGCATGCCTATTTTATCCGAGGCGCGAATGACGCCAATGATGCGCTCGGCATCGCTTGAGTCTTATACCTTGTGGGAGTTGCCTGGCAATTATACCGGTGCGGCAACAGTGAGCATTGGAGGCGGCTATGATTTGAATCGGCGTGAGTGGTGGTGGGATCGGACTCAGGTCAAGTCCCTTCATGTCACCGATGTCTACAATGCCACCCAGCATTACACGCTGGACTTGAATAGTCCCTTCCTGACACGCGAGATGACCGTGCTGATTCGCTCCGCCGATGGCGTCGGCAAATGCATGTCTGAAAATGCCAACTCAAGTGTTTCTCTTGAATCCTGTGCGGCCTCGAACGCCAATCAGCTGTGGGGCCTGGATTCGGAGAACCGGTACGTCAATCGGGCGTCGAACCGGTGCCTGAGCGTGCGCGAAACGGATGGCGCCCTGATCACCGATCGCTGCGCCCTGGATAACCGGCAGCAGTGGGAGTGGCAAGCGGATCGGATTCATTCGCTGTACAACCGCGACTGGCGCCTTTATGCCAATAACAGCCGGCTGAAAGTCATTCCGGACGGCTCCATGCACTTCCAGGACACGCCCAAGAACGTGTTCAACCCGCTGAACATTCCTTGGGCCAGCTATCCACGGGCACCGTCCATCCATGATGTGATGCCCAACCACCTGGGCCCGTCGCCTCAGATCAGCCCGGAATGGGTCGACCGCTATCGAGGCGTGGATACGCGCCAGAGGTGGAGAATCGAGATTCTGCGCGATGGCATCTGACCGCTGAAGTTCCGCCAACCCGACGGTGAGGCACGTCATCGCTGGGTTGGCGCTGGCCTGAAAATCCGGGCGCATTTCCGAGGGAACGGCTTGCACCCTCATCAGTCACTACATAAGCCACTTCCAACGCCTGGATGCCACCGCCCGGCGAGCCCGTCTGGAGGGCTCAGCCTGGAAAGGACCGAAATGAGGAGCTTATCTGATGAGTATCAACAAGCCACCGGCCAACAAGAGCCAACTGGCCGGGACCGACACCCTGGATCGCGGCAACACCAACGCCAAGCTCGAAAGCCTGGAACAGTTCCGTTCCGATGCCACCGAACAGGCGTTGCGCACCAACCAGGGCGTGAAGATCGCCGATAACCAGAACACCCTGCGCGTCGGCCCCCGTGGGCCCTCGCTGCTGGAAGACTTCATCATGCGTGAAAAAATCACGCACTTTGACCATGAGCGTATCCCGGAACGCATCGTGCACGCCCGCGGGACCGGTGCCCATGGCTACTTCCAGAGCTATGAAGCGCATTCGGCGCTGACCAAGGCTGGTTTCCTACAGGACCCGAGCAAGAAAACCCCCGTGTTCGTGCGCTTTTCCACCGTGCAAGGTCCGCGGGGTTCCGGCGACACCGTGCGGGACGTGCGCGGCTTCGCGGTGAAGTTCTTCACCGACGAAGGCAACTTCGACCTGGTGGGCAACAACATGCCGGTGTTTTTCATTCAGGACGCGGTGAAGTTTCCGGACTTTGTCCACGCGGTAAAACCCGAGCCCCATAACGAAATTCCTACAGGCGGCTCGGCCCACGATACGTTCTGGGATTTTGTCTCGCTGGTGCCGGAATCGGCTCATATGGTGATCTGGGCGATGTCTGACCGGGCCATTCCAAAAAGCCTACGCACCATGCAGGGTTTTGGGGTGCACACCTTCCGCATGATCAACGCCGAAGGCAAAAGCAGCTTCGTCAAATTCCACTGGCGCCCTACAGCCGGGACGTGTTCATTGGTGTGGGACGAAGCCCAGAAGTTGGCGGGTAAAGATACCGATTACCACCGTCGCGATCTCTGGGAGTCGATCGAGATGGGCGACTACCCGGAATGGGAGTTCGGCGTGCAGATCGTTGCCGAGGAAGACGAGCATAAGTTCGACTTCGACCTGCTCGACCCGACCAAGATCATCCCTGAAGAGCTGGTGCCCATTACTCCCCTGGGCAAGATGGTGCTCAACCGTAACCCGGACAACTTCTTCGCCGAAGTCGAGCAGGTTGCGTTCTGCCCCGGGCATATCGTGCCGGGCATCGACTTTTCCAACGACCCATTGCTGCAAGGTCGGCTTTTTTCCTACACCGATACGCAGATCAGCCGACTCGGCGGGCCGAATTTTCATGAGCTGCCGATCAACCGGGCCATCACGCCTGTGCACAACGGTCAACGGGATGCCATGCACCGCACCACCATCGACAAGGGGCGCGCGTCCTACGAGCCGAACTCCATCGATGGCGGCTGGCCGAAGGAAACCCCGCCCGGCCCGGAAGATGGCGGCTTCGAAAGTTATCCAGAGCGTATCGACGCCTACAAGATCCGCCAACGCAGCGATTCGTTCGCCGACCATTTCTCCCAGGCGCGGTTGTTCTACAAGAGCATGAGCCCCCACGAAAAAGAGCACATCATTGCTGCCTACAGCTTTGAGTTGGGCAAGGTGGAGCGGGAGTTCATCCGGGCGCGGCAGGTCAATGAGATTCTCGCCAACATCGACTTGGAACTGGCTGGGCGGGTAGCGAAAAACCTCGGCTTGCCAGCTCCGACCGCGGGTACTGTCGATGTTCCGACGCCATCGTTGGAGGAGTCCCCGGCCTTGAGCCAGGCGAACCTGCTGTCCGGCGACATCAAGACGCGCAAAGTGGCGGTGTTGGTGGCCAACGGTGTCGATGGGGCGATCATCGATGCCCTCAAGCAGGCCCTGGAGGCCGAGGGCGCCCATGCCAAAGTGCTGGGGCCGACCTCGGCACCGGTCACCACGGCCGATGGGCAGGAACTGGCGGTGGATGCGTCCATGGAAGGGTTGCCGTCGATTGCCTTCGACGCGGTGTTCGTACCGGGTGGCGCGGAATCGATCAAGGCCTTGAGCGGCGATGGTGTGGCGTTGCATTACCTGCTGGAAGCCTACAAGCACCTGAAGGCCATCGCGCTGAATGGCGAAGCGCGGCAGTTACTGGTGTTGTTGAAACTGGAGGCGGATGCGGGGCTGATTCCTGACGCGGATGCTGGCAAGTTCCAGGCGTTCTTCGATGCGATTGCCCAGCATCGGGTGTGGGCGCGGGAACCTAAAGCGAAGGCGATTCCGGCTTGATGGGTGTCTGAAAGAGATTTGTTGCTGAGTAAGACGCTATCGCGAGCAAGCTCGCTCCCACATTGGATCTAGGGTGATCACAGTTTAGTGATCGACACTGACTACTGTGGGAGCGAGCTTGCTCGCGATGCTTTTAGGGGGTGCGCGGAGTCAGCACGACTTGCGCCGGCACACTGCGCACAATCTTCTTCTGCAATTTCAGATCAAACCCGGGATCAAGCTTCTTGACCCGCTTGGTCAGCAACGTCGCCAACCACGGATAATCATCGGTGCGCGGCGCCTGGATGCTGACGTCGCACTGGTAATTCACCACATCCGCGGCAATGGCATCCAGTTGCCGACGCATTTGCTGTATATCGGCGAGGTTGAGCGCAACCGTGGTGCTGGGGGCGCTCGGGTCGATCACTTTGGCGACCGGTTTGGCTTCGGCGGCCTTGAGGTCGGCCTCGGCTTTGTCCAGGTCGGCCTTGCGGGCTTCGGCAATGGCGCTGTTGACCTCGCCGGTGAGGGCCGGGGCCTTGGGCATCAACGCCCGGGCACGGCTCAGGGCGGTGGCTGCGGCGTTTACGTCGCCTTTTTGCAAGTCGATCTGGCTGCGGCGCAAATACGCCTCGGCCAATTGCCGCTGGTAGGGTTCCAGCGACCGGTCTTCGGGCGACTGGGCTTGCAAGGCGGCCAACTGGTCTTCAGCGGTGGCCAGCTCATTGCTGGCCAGGCTTTGCTCGAGCTGCGCGATGGCCGGGCCCCGCGTATCGGGAGCCTGGGTGACCGGCGGTGTACTCTGGCAAGCGCCCAGCAGCAGGGAAAATGCGACAAGGAGCAGATAACGGGAGGCGAACGGCTTCATTCCTGCGACTCTCTATTTGCGCAAAAAGCGAGCAAGTCTACACCCCTCGACGAGGCAGGACAAAACTCAGCAGAAACAACGCAGCGGCGCTGACCACGATCGACGGGCCGGCCGGGGTGTCCTTGAACCAGGAAAGTGCCAAGCCGCCACACACCGCGAGCATGCCCAGCACGCTCGCGCCGAGCGCCATCTGCTCGGGCGAGCGGGCGTGACGCTGTGCCGCAGCCGCCGGAATGATCAGCAATGACGTAATCAGCAACACACCGACGATTTTCATCGCCACGGCGATGACCACCGCAATCAGCAGCATCAACGCCAGTCGCAAACCCAGCACAGGCAAGCCTTCGACCCGGGCCAGCTCTTCGTGCACGGTGACGGCCAGCAATGGCCGCCAGAGCGCCACCAGCAACAGCAGCACCGCCGCGCTACCGCCCAGGATCCACGACAGGTCCGTCGGACTGATCGCCAGCAGGTCGCCGAACAGATAGGCCATCAGGTCGATGCGCACGTCATGCATGAAGCTCAGCACCACCAGCCCGAGGGACAAGGTGCTCGGCGCGAGAATGCCCAACAACGTGTCGGACGCCAGCGGCTGGCGATGTTGCAGGGTCACCAGGACCACCGCCAGCAACAGGCAACCGACGGTCACCGCTACCGCCGGGCTGACATCCAGCAGAAACCCCAAGGCCACGCCGAGCAATGCGGCGTGGGACAAGGTGTCGCCGAAATAGGCCATGCGCCGCCAGACCACGAACGAACCCAGGGGGCCGGCGACCAAGGCGAGTGCCAGGCCTGCGAGCAGGGCGTACAACAGAAAATCAGCCATGCTTGCAGCCATCTCCATGAACATGATTGGAAGCGGAAGGGGCGCTGACCACCGAGCCATGCAGGTCATGGGCGTGGTCATGGTGGTGGTGATAAATCGCCAGGCTTTGTGCGTTTTTTCCGAACAGCTCGACAAAGGCCGGATCGCCGCTGACCTGCTCGGGATGCCCGGAACAGCAGACGTGGCGGTTGAGGCAGACCACCTGGTCGGTGGTGCTCATCACCAGGTGCAGGTCGTGGGACACCATCAGCACGCCGCAGCCATGGCGGTCGCGCAGGCGCGTGATCAGGCTGTACAGCTCGGCCTGCCCCGCCACATCGACCCCTTGCACCGGCTCGTCGAGCACCAACAATTCAGGCTCGCGCAGCAGGGCGCGGGCCAGCAGCACGCGTTGCATCTCGCCCCCGGAAACACTTTGCACCGGGCTGTCGATCACCTGTTCGGCGCCGACTTCGTTGAGCGCGGCCAAGGCCCGTGCGCGGTCCACGCCAGGCACCAGGCGCAGGAAGCGCAGCACGGACAGCGGCAGCGTCGGATCGACGTGAAGTTTCTGCGGCATGTAGCCGACGCGCAACCTGGGCTTGCGCCAGACGCTGCCGCTGTCGGGCTTGAGCAAACCCAACACGGCGCGCACCAGGGTGGTCTTGCCAGCGCCGTTGGGGCCGATCAGGGTGACGATCTGCCCCGGCTCGACGCTCAGATGAATGTTGTCCAGCACGTTCTGCCCGGCGAACGTCACGGCCACCTGCTCGAGGCGGATCAACGCATTGCTCATCAGGCCCCCTGACAGCCGGAGCAGAGACCGACCACCTCGACGGTCTGGGTGTCGACCACGAAGCCGACGTCCTTGGCGCTGGCGATGATGGCATCGCTGATGGACTTCTGTTCCAGCTCGATGGCGGCGTGGCATTCGCGGCAGATCAGGAACTGGCCCTGGTGGGCGTGCTCCGGATGGTTGCAGCCGACGAAGGCGTTCAGCGACGAAATGCGATGCACCAAGCCGTTTTCCAAGAGGAAATCCAGCGCCCGATAGACCGTCGGCGGCGCGGCACGGCGACCGTCCTGCTCGCTGAGCACGGCGAGGATGTCGTAGGCGCCCAGCGGCTTGTGGCTTTGCCAGACCAATTCCAGCACGCGCCGCCGCAGGGCGGTCAGGCGCAACCCTTGGCGCGCGCAGATGGCGTCGGCCTCGGACAGCGCGGTGTGCACGCAGTGGGAGTGATCGTGGGGACGACTGGCAAGGGGCGTAATAGGCATGGGCAGCGACGAGTTTAGTGAGAGACGTTATTATGTTACCCGTTCTCGCCTCTTCGAGTGGTCATCGTGTCCCGATTTTTTTCGCTCTTTGTCGCTTTTATCGCAAGTTTTCTACTGATTGGCCCGGCCCAGGCCGAGGTCAAGGTCCTCACCAGCATCAAGCCGTTGCAGTTGATTGCCGCCGCCGTGCAGGACGGCGTGGCCGTTCCGGAAGTGTTGCTGCCGCCAGGGGCTTCGCCGCATCACTATGCGTTGCGGCCATCGGACGTGCGCAAGGTGCAGTCGGTGGACTTGCTGTACTGGATTGGGCCGGACATGGAAGGTTTCCTGCCGCGCGTGTTGAACGGTCGTACGCTGCCGTCGGTCGCGGTGCAGGCGCTGCCGGGGCTCAAGTTGCGTCACTTCGCCCAGGACAGCGCGTCCCACGAGGACGATGACCATGACGGCGATGAGCACGATCACGACCACCGCCCCGGCACCGTGGACGCCCACCTGTGGCTATCGCCGCACAATGCGCGGGTGATCGCCGCGAAAATGGCCGCTGACCTGAGCGCGGCGGATCCGGCGAATGCGGCTCGCTACCAGAGCAATCTCACGGGTTTCAACCAGCGTCTCGATGCCTTGGACGCGCGCCTCAAGACGCGTCTGGCCGGGGTCGCGGGCAAACCGTATTTCGTGTTCCACGAAGCGTTCGACTATTTCGAAGACAACTACGGCCTCAAGCACGCCGGGGTGTTCGCCGTGGCCGCCGAAGTCCAGCCCGGCGCCCAGCACGTGGCGGCGATGCGCACGCGCTTGCAAGCGGTGGGCAAGACCTGCGTCTTCAGCGAACCGCCGTTGCGACCGCGCCTGGCCGAAACCCTGGTGGCCGGGTTGCCGGTGAAACTGGCGGAGCTGGATGCACTGGGTGGCTATACCCCGGCGACGGCGCAAGGGTATGAGCAGTTGTTGGAGAAGTTGGGGAATGATCTGGCGGGGTGCCTGGAGTCGCTGTGACCCCGGCACGTCTCTCCTGCCGAACATGGATCCTGTGGCGAGGGAGCTTGCTCCCGCTGGGGTGCGGAGCAGCCCCAAGATCTTGCGGTCGCTGCGCAACCGAGCGGGAGCAAGCTCCCTCGCCACAAAAGCATTTAGCTTCGCGCTTGCCTGCTGTTACAGGGCGAACGGCAACAACGCGTGAACCGTCTGCCGCTGCGCCAAGCGCTGCTGGAACTCCATCGGATCGTGAATCAACACATCCTGTCCGGCGAACGACTCGGCGGCGATCAACCGCGACAGCCAGAACCGCACGCACGCCACGCGCAGCATGGTTGGCCATAGCTGGGCCTCGGCGGCGGTGAATGGCCGCAGCGCCGCATAGGCACCCAGTAAAGCTCGCGCCCGCGGGCCATCGAGCACACCGTTGTCATCCGAGCACCAGTCATTCAAGGCGATGGCGACGTCATACAGCATCGGCCCGGAGCAGGCGTTGTAGAAGTCGATCAAGCCGGTCAGGTGCGTGCCTTCGAACATCGCATTGTCGCGGAACAGATCGGCATGGATGTTGGCGCGCGGCAGCGCCAGGATGCCAACCTTCTGCTGCGCGATTTCATCCAGCGCCGTTTCGAGCAGCCGACGCGGCTCAGCGTCGAGGTGCGAGAGCAGCTTGGCGCCCTCCTCCTGCATCCAGTCCAGGCCGCGATCGGTCTTGCGCTTGATCATGTTGTCGCGGGTCGCCAAGTGCAGATGCGCCAGCAACTCCCCGACCTGGGCGCAGTGCTGGGCGTTGGCCTGCTTGATGTGCTTGCCCGCCAGGCGCGGTTGCAACAGCGCCGGCTTGCCCGCCAGCTCCCGCAGCGCGACGCCGTCGGTGGTGCGCAAGGCGTAAGGCACCGGCAGGTCGGCGTCATGCAGCACGTCCAGCAGTTCGATGAAGAACGGCATTTCCTGCACCGGGCCGCGCTCGACCAGGGTCAGGACGAACTCGCCCTGCTCCAGGCTGATGAAGAAATTGGTGTTTTCGCTGCCGGCGGCGATCCCCTGGAAATCAAGCAGGCGGCCAAGCCCATAAGGGGCGAGAAAGGTTTCCAGCTCGGGCCGAGCCAGGGGCGTGAACACAGACATGGTTAAAAACTGCCAGTACGGGCGCCCTTCAGCGGGCGCCGGTTGAAGTGCAGAGCGGTATTACCACTCAAAGATTTTCCACGACGGAATCAGCATATCCGGCTGATCCGAACGGATGAAGTTTGCATCGGTACCGTCGGCCCGCACCAGGAAATAAGGCTTGCCGTTCTTGGGCGTGACCTTGATCGCGTACAGAAATCCGTTTTGCCGGTACTCCTGAATGGTTTTATCGCCTTCGGTGCGGATGGTGACATCCGGGTCCGCCGAGGGGGCGTCGTCGGCCGCCATGACGGCCAACGGGGTGATTGCAAACAAGCCAGCCAGTAACAGGCGATTTAGTGTACGCATGATAACCTTGTCCCTTTGTCGTCAACGGTCCCGCTATTCTAGCCCCGGACCCGCCGAAAAGGTTGATCCTGCTCATGAGCCAAGCCCCCCTCGTCCTGGTGGACGGTTCTTCTTATCTGTACCGCGCCTTCCACGCGCTGCCACCGCTGACCACGTCCAAAGGCCTGCCGACCGGTGCGGTCAAAGGCGTGTTGAACATGCTCAAGAGTCTGCGCAAGCAGTATCCGGACAGTCCGTTCGCCGTGGTGTTCGACGCCAAGGGTGGGACATTTCGCGATGCGCTGTACGCCGAATACAAGGCCAACCGCCCGAGCATGCCCGACGACATGCGCGTACAGATCGAGCCGCTGCATGCCAGCGTCAAGGCCCTGGGCTTCCCGCTGCTGTGCGTGGACAACGTCGAAGCCGATGACGTGATCGGCACCCTGGCCCGCAGCAGCGCCGCGGCCGACCGCCCGGTGGTGATCTCCACCGGCGACAAGGACATGGCGCAGTTGGTCGACGGGCACATTACCTTGGTCAATACCATGACCGGTAGCGCCCTGGACGTGGCTGGCGTGAAGGAGAAGTTTGGCGTCGCTCCAGAGCAGATCATCGATTACCTGGCGCTGATGGGCGATTCATCCGACAACATCCCGGGCGTTCCGGGCATCGGACCGAAGACCGCTTCCGGCCTGCTGGTGGGCGTCAATGGCGGCCTGACCGAGCTCTACGCGCAACTGGACATTGTTGCCACCTTGCCGATCCGTGGCGCCAAGACCCTGGCCGCCAAGCTTGAAGAGCACAAGGAAATGGCGTTTCTTTCCTACGAGCTGGCGACCATCAAGACCGACGTGCCGTTGGACATCGGCCTTGACGACCTGCAAATGGGCGCACCCGATCACGAGAAGCTGGCCGAGCTGTACACGCTGCTGGAGTTCAAGAGCTGGTTCGAGGAAAACCAGCGGGACGCCAAGCGTGCCGGCCAGGAGATCGTCGAAGTGGCTGAAGAACAGCCCGGCGCCGCCGAGGCCAGGTACGAGGTCATTCTCGAGCAGGCGCGCTTCGAGGCGTGGCTGGCGAAACTGGACAAAGCGCCGCTGTTCGCTTTTGTCACCGAAACCAACGGCGGTGATGCCCAGCATTCGCAACTGGTCGGCCTGTCGTTCGCCGTGGCCCCTTTCGAGGCGGCCTACATCCCGCTGACCCACTCCTACATGGGCGTGCCGGAGCAACTGGACCGCGACACGGTGCTCACGGCGCTCAAACCGCTGTTGGAAAACCCGAACAAGCTCAAGATCGGCCAGCACGCCAAGTTCGAAACCAACATCCTGGCCAACTGCGCCATCGGTGGCGACCAGAACAATGGCATCCTGGTCCAGGGCATCGCCTTCGACACCATGCTCGAATCCTACGTGCTGGACTCCACCGCGACCCGCCACGACATGGACAGTCTGGCGCTCAAGTACCTGGGCCAGAGCAAGACCGATTTCCAGGACATCGCTGGCAAAGGGGTCAAGCAACTGACCTTCGACCAGATCTCCCTGGAACTGGCCGGCCCTTACGCCGCCGAAGACGCCGACGTGACCTTCCGCCTGCACCAGGCCTTGCAGGAAAAGCTGGCCGCCACGCCAAGCCTGGCCCCGGTGCTCAACGACATCGAAATGCCGCTGATGCCGGTCCTGGCCCGCATCGAGCGCCAGGGGGCATTGGTCGATGCCAACCTGCTGGGCGTGCAAAGTGTCGAGCTGGGGGAAAAACTGGTGGCACTGGAGCGTGAGGCGTTTGCCATCGCCGGCGAGGAATTCAACCTGGGTTCGCCGAAGCAATTGGGCGTGATCCTGTACGAAAAGCTCGGCTTGCCGGTGCTCAGCAAAACCGCCAAGGGCCAGGCGTCCACCGCCGAAGCGGTGCTCGCCGAGCTGGCGGAGCAGGATTATCCGCTGCCCAAGGTGCTGATGCAGTACCGCTCCCTGAGCAAGCTCAAGAGCACCTACACCGATCGCCTGCCGGAACAGATCAACAGCCGCACCGGCCGCGTCCACACCAATTACCAGCAGGCCGTCGCCGCGACCGGGCGCCTGTCATCCATCGACCCGAACCTGCAGAACATTCCGATTCGCACGGCCGAAGGCCGACGCATCCGCCAGGCGTTCGTCGCGCCGAAAGGCTACAAGCTGCTGGCGGCGGACTATTCGCAAATCGAACTGCGGATCATGGCGCACCTGGCCAAGGACGAAGGGTTGCTCCATGCGTTCCGTAATGACCTGGACGTGCACCGGGCCACGGCCGCCGAGGTGTTCAGCGTCGACTTGGACGCAGTTACCCATGACCAACGCCGCAGCGCCAAGGCGATCAACTTCGGTTTGATCTACGGCATGAGCGCGTTCGGCCTGGCCAAGCAGATCGGCGTCGATCGCAAGCAGTCCCAGGCCTACATCGACCGCTACTTCACTCGCTACCCAGGTGTGCTGGCGTACATGGAACGCACCCGCGCCCAGGCGGCCGAGCAAGGTTTTGTCGAAACCATTTTCGGTCGCCGGTTGTACCTGCCGGACATCAACGCGAAAAACCCGGCCCTGCGCAAAGGCGCCGAGCGCACCGCCATCAACGCGCCGATGCAGGGCACGGCGGCCGACATCATCAAGAAAGCCATGGTCGCCGTGGACCGCTGGCTGACGGCGTCCGGGCTGGATGCGAAGGTCATCCTGCAGGTCCACGACGAACTGGTGCTGGAAGTGCGTGAAGACCTGGTCGATCAGGTGCGCGAAGAAATCCGCCAGCACATGAGCACCGCCGCCACGCTGGACGTGCCGCTGTTGGTGGAAGTGGGCGTGGGCAATAACTGGGATGAGGCGCACTGATTCCCAAGCCCTGAGGTCGAGGGCTCTTTTGGCGGCGGATACCGCTGCGGGGAATGAAAGATGGTCATCGCGAGCAAGCTCGCTCCCACAATGGGTTTTGTGTCGAGCCGAATCCGAGCCCGACACCTATCCCTGTGGGAGCGAGCTTGCTCGCGATAGCATCGGCCCAGCTACCCCATGCCACATTGGCTCACTGAAAACCCAGGGATGATGTCTTTAGTTCGGAAAATTCCTACGGTTATTTCCAAAAATAATCTGAACTAAACCCGTGAATCGCCACTCAGAGATTCTGAATGGCTGGTGAAGCCCTTCAATGCTCCTATGTTGTGTTAAGTGTTGGCAGATATCTGGACCCCGCCCTAGCGGTCCGGAACTTGGACCCCGAACTTCCCCCTCCCCATAAGAAGTCCGGGGTTTTTTTTGCCTGCGATTTGGCTTATTCGGCCTCTTCGCTGCCCTTGTCCGCCAATTCCATCCAGTCGGCCAGCACCGTGTAGGCTTCTTCCAGGCCCATGCGCTTGGGCGCCGAGAACAACTGGATGGTGATCGCGTCGCCCCAGCCCTTGCGAATTTCCGACTGCACTTTGAGCAAGGTGTTTTTCGCCGCGCCGTAGGTGAGCTTGTCGGCCTTGGTCAGCAGGATGTGCATCGGCATGCCGCTGGCGACCGCCCAATCGAGCATCAACAGGTCGAAGTCGGTCATCGGATGGCGGATGTCCATCATCAGGATCAGGCCTTTCAAACTCTCGCGGCTGCCCAGGTACGCTTCCAGGTGGCGCTGCCA
This sequence comes from Pseudomonas sp. NFACC56-3, assembly GCF_900100025.1. Lineage (NCBI taxonomy): Bacteria > Pseudomonadati > Pseudomonadota > Gammaproteobacteria > Pseudomonadales > Pseudomonadaceae > Pseudomonas > Pseudomonas sp. NFACC56-3. The sequence goes on from NZ_FMTK01000016.1 coordinate 68,062, forward strand.
ATGTTGCTTGAGCGGGATCGGTACTTTCGCGTAGCCGTAGCCGGGCAGGTCGACCAAACGTCGTTCATCGTCTAGCTTGAAGAAGTTCAAGAGCTGCGTGCGACCCGGGGTTTTCGAGGTGCGCGCCAGGCTCGCATGGGTCAAGGTGTTCAGCGCGCTGGATTTGCCGGCATTGGAACGCCCGGCAAAAGCCACTTCGAAGCCTTCGTCGTCTGGGCATTGATCGACTTTGGCGGCGCTGAGCATGAAGGTGGACTGTTGGCACAGGCCAAGGATGGGGTTCTTCAGTTGCATGGGATTTCCGATGTGGGCGGCGTCGGGAATGGACGCGGCAAGCTGTGTCGTTTCCGTTTCAGTGACGCCAGTATATAATGCCGCAGATTTTGTGTGCGCTTTGTCCCAGCGTAGGATGAGGCTCACGGGAGCGACCGACCGAAATTGCGCATTAGAACGCAGCTCGTTCCCAACCCTGAAAAGGTCGTTTTATGACGAAATGGCTGCTAGCTGCCGGTGTCTTGATGCCGCTTTACAGCGCTCAGGCTACACAGGATCCGGAAGCTGTGTACAACCGTGTTTGTGGTGCCTGTCATTCCGGCCAACTCCCCATGGCGCCCCGCAAGGGTGATCAGGAAGCTTGGACGCCGAGGTTGGCGAAAGGTATGGGGACGCTGGTGCAACACGTGACCCAGGGTTTCAAGGCGATGCCGCCGCGTGGTTTGTGCATGGACTGCAGTGCCGAGGATTACCGAGCCATCATCCAGTGGATGAGCGAGTAAACCCGGTCCATAACTCTTTAACCCTTAGCCGTAGTTGGATTAGCTGATGAACAAACTGATCGTGAGTCTGCTGTTGACCTTGGGGATATCCGGTGTAGCCCACGCCGCTGGCAATGCCGCTGCCGGTCAGGCGAAAGCGGCCGTATGCGGGGCCTGCCACGGCCCAGATGGCAATAGCATGGCGCCCAACTTTCCGAAACTGGCGGGCCAGGGCGAGCGTTACCTGGTCAAGCAGTTGAAGGAAATCAAGGACGGCAAGCGTGTCGTGCTGGAAATGACCGGCCTGCTGAACAACCTGAACGATCAAGACCTGGCGGACATCGCAGCCTATTTCGCCAGCCAGAAGGGCAGCGTCGGCGCCGCCGATCCAAAACTCGTGGCACGGGGTGAGGCACTGTTCCGTGGTGGCAACCTGGCCAAGGGCTTGCCTGCCTGCACCGGCTGCCACTCTCCTGACGGCAAGGGCAACGCCGCCGCCGGCTTCCCGCATCTGGGCGGCCAGCACGCGCAGTACATCACCAAGCAACTGACCGATTTCCGCAAGGAAGAAGGCGGTCGTGCCAATGACGGCGATGCGATGACCATGCGCACCATTGCCCGCAAGCTGAGCGACGAAGATATCGCGGCAGTCTCCAGCTATATCCAGGGCCTGCACTAAGGCCGTTGCGAGGGGATACACCTCTTGCAACGTTAACGCTCGATTAATCTGTCGATGCGAGCATCAAAAGGGTGGCTTTGGCCGCCCTTTTTTGTGGCCGCTGCCGTTACACTAGAGAACTTGAACCCGCCACGGTCTGTCTTAGAAACAGGCCGTGCGAGGCCCCCTCATTGTCCAGGAGTAAAGCATGCGTAATCTGATCATCAGCGCCGCGCTCGTCGCCGCCAGCCTGTTCGGCATGACTGCCCAAGCGGCTGAAAAGCCCGCCGCCCCCTATGTCGAATTGACCAACCCCGTTGCGGTGGCAGTGCCTGGCAAGATCGAAGTCGTGGAGTTGTTCTGGTACGGCTGCCCGCATTGCTACGCGTTCGAACCGGTCATCAACCCATGGGTCGAGAAACTGCCGTCGGACGTTAATTTCGTCCGCATCCCCGCCATGTTTGGTGGCCCATGGGACGCTCACGGCCAGATGTTCCTGACCCTCGAAGCCATGGGCGTCGAGCACCAGGTTCACGCTGCCGTTTTCAACGCGATCCAGAAAGAACACAAGAAGCTGACCGACAAAGATGACATGGCCGACTTTCTGGCGACCCAAGGCGTAGACAAGGACAAGTTCCTGGCCACCTTCGACTCCTTCGCCATCAAGGGCCAGATCAACAAGGCCAGGGAATTGGCGAAGAAGTACGAGATCACGGGTGTACCGACCATGATCGTCAACGGTAAATATCGCTTTGACATCGGCTCCGCCGGCGGCGCCAATGAAGCGCTGCAACTGGCCGACCAACTGATCGCCAAAGAGCGAGCGGCCACCAAGGCTGCCGCCAACTAAGCGCGGCCCACGCCCATGGCCCGCTGGAGTAGCGAACGCATCGTTGGCCTGCATGAACCACGGGTCAACGAGCACCATGTCACGTCCACGGGCCTGCCTGCCGATAGCCGCCTGCGATTGCTCAGCTTCAATATCCAGGTGGGCATCAGCACCGAACGCTACCGGCATTACCTGACCCGCGGCTGGCAACATTTGCTGCCGCACACCGGGCGTGCCGGCAACCTGCAGAAAATCGGCGACCTGCTCAAGGATTTCGACCTGGTAGCCCTGCAAGAGGCCGACGGCGGGAGCTTGCGGTCAGGCTACGTCAATCAGGTGGAACACCTGGCCCAATTGGGCGCCTTCCCCTACTGGTACCAGCAACTCAATCGCAACCTCGGACGTCTCGGCCAGCACAGCAATGGTGTGTTGAGTCGTTTGCGTCCCTGGGCAATCGAGGACCATCCGCTGCCGGGCCCCAAGGGACGCGGGGCGATTCTCGCGCGTTTCGGCGAAGGTCCGGAGGCGCTGGTCGTGGTCATGATGCACCTGGCGCTCGGGGCGCGCACCCGGACGATGCAGCTGGCGTACATTCGCGAGCTGATCGGCGGCTACAAGCACCAGATACTGATGGGTGACATGAACACCCACGCCAACGACCTGCTGCAGACCTCGCCCCTGCGCGATCTCGGTCTGCTCGCACCACAACTGGAAGCGACATTCCCCAGCTGGCGCCCCCAGCGCTGCCTGGACCATATCCTGTTGAGCCCGACCCTGACCCTCGAACGTGTCGAAGTGTTGGCCCAACCCATTTCCGATCACCTGCCGGTCGCGGTAGAAATTCGTTTGCCGGGTTCGCTCACGGTCGATGCATTCCCCGCGCTGAGTACTGCCCCTCGCGGATCCGATGAATGAGCGACGAAGCCGAACGCTGGAGAGAGAAATACCTCAAGAGTATCGAACAGCAGGAAAAGCTCGAGCGCCGTTGGGATGCTCGGCTCGACTTGCTGCGTCGTGGCCTGGTGCGCAGCACACTGGCCGCCGAGGGCACTGATCGGGTCGTCGACCAATGCATGAAAGAGATGCGCGAGGTGCTGCGCACCGATGACATGGACGCCGGCCTCGCCGCCCTGCTGCCACGCTTGGAGAAAGCCGTACTCGATTCCGAGCAGCGCCGCGAAACCCGGATCGAGCAGATGAGCACCGCATTGACGGCCCTGGTGGCCCAGTTGCAAAGCCTGCCGCTGCCGAAGGAAGTCAGCCGGCCCCTGAAGAAATTTTCCAAGCAGTTGGAGGAGCGGGTCGGCCAGGCCCGGGAGATTCCGCTGCTGCTCAGCGAATTGAGCGGTTTGCAAGGCAAGGCCCTGAGGGTTCTGGACGCCCCTGTCGAACCGAGCCGCCCCGGATTGCTGCAACGTCTGTTTGGTGGCCAAGGCCATGAGGACGCGCCGCCCCAGCCTCACGAGCCTGTCCAGGGTAGCGCGGCGCCTGCGGCAGACGTAGTCGTTGAGCCGGTAGTGCACGCAGCATCCGCCGCACCAGCACCAGCACCAGCACCAGCACCAGCACCGTCGGTAGCGGAACAAGCACCCACATTGGAGGTAACGCCCGAACCGGTCGACCAGGTTGCGCCGCAGGCCGAACCCGCGCCCGCCCTGGCACCAGCAGCCGAAGTGGCTCAGCCGATCGGCGAGCCGGACGAAGCCGCCCAGCCAGCCCCCTTGCCAGCGGTGGTCGCCGACGAGCTCTCGGTAGCGGCACCTACCCTGGAAAATCCCGACGAGCTGATGCCCGAGGAGGCGCCACAGGCCCTCTCCGACCCCTCGGCGCCTCCAGCAGAAGCCGAGCTTGACGCGCCCGCGCTCGCGCCCTTGGCCGCCGCCGATGTGGCTGACGCTCAATACGCCCTGCCCGACTCGCCTGAACCGTCCTACAGCTCGGTCGCCAAGCACATCGAAGACACTTTGCTGGGCCTGTTGGGCGACCTGACCTTGCCCGAGCGTCATCGACCACAAGCCGAAGCCATGGGTGAGCGGTTGCGAAATGGCTTGAACTGGTACGAACTGCTACCGATCCTCGATGATCTGGCGGTATTGATGCTGGCCATCACCGACACCGGGCAGCATGAATTCGAAGCGTACCTGCAACGCCTCAATGATCGTCTCGAGTCCTTCCAGAACAGCCTGCAGGCCGCCAGTGAAGACCACGCCGACCACCTCTCGGCCTCCCGGGAAATGGACACCCAGATTCGCGAACAGGTGGATGGCCTGCAAAGCAGCGTGCAACAAGCCGATGACTTGGAAGGCCTCAAGCAGGTGCTTGAGAATCACCTCGAAGGCTTGCTCGGGACAATGGACCAGCACCGCCGGCAACGTGATCAACGCGAGCAGGAAGTCTCGACGCGCCTGAAAAGCCTGTCCGATCGCGTCGCGCTGATGGAGCAGGACGCCCAGGTCGTGCGGGAAAATCTCGAGGAACAGCGGCAGAAAGCGCTGGTCGATCCGCTCACCGGGTTGCCCAATCGCGCCGCCTGGTCCGAGCGTCTGGAGCATGAAGTCGTTCAGTGGCAGCAGCACGGCAACAGCTTGCTGCTGGCCATGCTCGATCTCGATCATTTCAAGCGCATCAATGATAACTACGGCCATCTGGCCGGGGACCGGGTGTTGAAACTGATCGCCTCGGTCCTGCGCAAACGCTTGCGTGGCGGAGATTTCATTGCGCGTTTTGGTGGCGAGGAGTTTGTCCTGCTGGTGCCGGATACGCCCCTGGCGGCTGGCGCCAAGCTGGCCGAGGCGCTGCGCCTGGCCATCGAAGCCTGCCCGTTTCATTTCAAGGGCGAACCGGTGACGGTGACGGTCTCGGTGGGCATGACGGCTTTCAAGTCGGGGGAACACAGCGATTCGGTGCTTAAAAGAGCCGATCAGGCGCTGTACCGGGCCAAAAATGCCGGACGCAATCGCGTGGAGCTGGGCTGAGGGCTAATTGTTCCAATTTGTTTAATATCGCCCCACGCACCGGATCATCGCGAGGCGATACGTTACACTGTTGCATTACCTCCAGCGTGTAATGCCTTCCGCTATGAAATTTTTCTCGCTCATTGTTTCTTTATTTATCCTGGCCGGCTGCACCAGCGGCCCTCGGTTCGACACCAGCCACCCCTCCGTCAACCATGACAACCGCATTCAATTCGTGGTGGTGCATTACACCTCGGCGTCCCTGGAGCGTTCGCTGGCCCTGCTGACCCATGGTGAAGTCAGTGCCCATTACCTGATTGGCGACGATAAAGACGCGACCATCTACAAGCTGGTGGATGAAAGCCAGCGCGCCTGGCACGCCGGGGAAAGTGAATGGGAAGGCCGGACCTGGCTCAATTCCAGCTCCATCGGCATCGAAATCGTCAATCCGGGTTTCGTCGACACGCCCACCGGGCGCCGCTGGTATCCCTACAGCGAAGCTCAGGTCCAGGCCTTGACCGTCTTGCTCAAGGACATCATCCAGCGCAACGGGATCAGCCCGCGCAGCATTATCGGCCACAGTGACATCGCGCCCCTGCGCAAGCTCGATCCGGGGCCGCTGTTCCCCTGGAAGCGTCTGGCGCAAGCGGGCTTGGGGGTCTGGCCGGATGAACAGGCCGTCGCACGCCAGCAGGTTTTCTTCGCAACGCAGCTACCGCCGGCCACTTGGTTCCAGGCCGAGCTGGCCCGTCTGGGCTACCCGACGCCCCAGACCGGTGAATGGGACGTAGCCACCCACCACGTGCTGGCCGCTTTTCAGATGCACTACCGGCCGACCCGCTTCGATGGCATGCCGGACCCGCAAAGCGCGGCGATTCTGCAGGTACTCAACCAGACAAAATAATGACGCCCGTCCGACGAATCGGGCCAAATTCAAATCAGAAGCTATAACTCATTGGTAACTTTCGGATTACCCATGATGACGGCTGCGCGCGAAACCTTACAGAGCTGGCTCCATCGCCCCCTGTTCCTGGCGATGATGGCGGCTGCCCTGAGTACGTTCCTGCTGCTGACGGGCAGTCTGTTCGTGGTCGTGGAGCAAATCCAGCAGCGTGAAAGCGACCAGATGAATGCCCAGGGCGAGCGCTTTCTGCAACGGCTGGAACAGCTTTTCGGGCAATTGCGTGAAGGCCTCGACGACCTGCAAAACCAGCCGTTGCGCGGCTGCGACGATGACATGATCGCGACCTTGCGAGAAGTCAGCTTCAATTACCGTTTCGTTTATGAAGCGGTGTACATCGATGGCAGCGGCGTCTGCTCCAATCGTCCGCGCCAGAGCGGGTTGTCGGTGGCCCGGCCGCCCGATCTTCGAGGCCCCACCTACAGCTATTGGCTCAATACCACCACCGAACCCAACGAAGACCGCGCTGCGTTGATGCTGGGCCGTGGCAATTTCCGAGTCGCCACCTCCCGGGGGCATTTGGCCGACGTGGTCGACCTGCCACCGGGCAGCAGCCTGCTGGTGGTCCTGGATCACGGCACGCGGGCCATTCCCGTGTTGGGCACCCAACAATACTGGCCGCCCACAGAGCCTTGGCCACCGAAAAGCCAGAATGCCTTGCAGGTGACGCAGACCCGGCTGATTTATCGGATGCCCACCGACAGCCCGGAATATCAACTGGTGCTGATCGCCCAGCGCAACGGTTTCAAGGTGCCGGCCTATGCCTGGTGGATGTTGCCCATCAGCCTAGTGCTGGGCCTGGGGATTGGTTTCCAGGTGTTTCTGCTGGCGCGCCATCGCCAATCCATGGACGCCGAACTGCACGGGGCCATCCGGCGCGGTGAATTGCAGGTGCTGTACCAGCCGATTTTCGACCTGGACAGCCGCAACTGCGTCGGTGCCGAAGCCTTGCTGCGCTGGCGACGACCGGACGGCACCCTGACCAGCCCGGACTTGTTTATCCCGATGGCCGAGAACACCGGGCAGATCCGCCAGATCACCGATTTCGTGCTGCAGCGGCTGTTCGATCAATTGGGCCAGCTGTTGCGAACCAATCCGCAGCTGTATATCTCGGTGAACCTGGCGGCCTGCGATGTGATGGTGCCGCGTATTGGCGAAGTGATCGCTCGCCTGCTGGCGTTGCATCGGGTTTCGGCGCACCAGATTGCCTTCGAAGTGACCGAGCGCGGGCTGATCGATGTGTTGGTTGCCCGGGATAACCTGCAATCGTTGCGCGACGTGGGGCATCAGGTGCTGATCGACGATTTCGGCACCGGTTATTGCAGCCTGGCCTACCTGCAAACCCTGCCGGTGGACTGCCTGAAAATCGACAAGGCCTTCATCGATGCTTTGGGCCACGATGCCGCTAGCAGCGGCGTGGCCCCGCACATCATCCGCATGGCTCACGCGCTGCAGCTCAAGGTGATCGCCGAAGGCATCGAGCATGAAGCCCAGGCCTCTTATTTGAGCAGCGAAGGGGTGAGGTTCGGCCAGGGCTGGCTGTTCGCCCATGCCCTCAGCGCGGTCCAGCTCATCGAATTGATTACCCGTGGCCGACGCCTGCGTGGACGTCGTCTTGATGATGAAGCCTAGGTTCCCGGGCCTTGCGCTCAGACCGTCAGCGCCATGTAGAACTGCGTGCCCTGCCCCGGCCTTGAATAAACGCCCATGCGTCCGCCGTGGAGCTGGACGATCTCTTTGCACAGGGCCAGACCGAGGCCGGCGCCACCCTTCTTGCGTCCGACCTGGACGAAAGGCTCGAAGATCCTTCCCTGTTGGCCGTAGGCAATGCCTTCACCGTTGTCTTCGACACTGATGATCACCCGCTCGCCGTGGCGTCGGGCCTGCAGGCGGATCTGGCCGTCTTCGCCGGTGTGGCGCATGGCGTTGTCGATCAGGTTATCGAGCACCCGCTCCAGTTGCGCAGCGTCGGCATGCAGCCGCGGCAATGGGCCCTGGATCGCCACCAGCAGCTCGATACCCTTGGCTTGGGCCTGCTCGGCGAACCGCAGCCGGGCCTCTTCCAACAGGTCGTCGATGGAACAAGGCGCCAGGGTCAGCTTTTGCAGACCGTTCTGGTAGCGAGAGAAATTCAGCAGGTCATTGATCAGTTGCATCAGCCGCTGCATTTCTTCCGTGACCGTGTTGAGCAGGTCCGCCTCGCGGGACTCCGGGGGGAAGTGCAGGCGCTCCTGCAACAGGCCGAATGCCATGTGCATGCCTGTCACTGGCGTGCGCAGCTCATGGGAGGCACGCAGGACGAACTCGCTGCGCACCCGTTCGAAGGCACGCTGTTCCGTGACGTCATGCAGCACCATGACCGCGCCGAGGATGTGGCCCTGGGTGTGGCTGACCGGCGTGAGGCTGTAGGTCAGCACCCGCGACTCGCCATCGACCTCGATGCTCAGGTCTTCCGGCGCCCGCTCCAAGGTTCCACCGCGCAGCACCAGGTGCAATTCTTCATCCAGCTCCAGGCGTCCCAGCGCCTCGCCGAGCCCTTGGCCCAGGCGCGCCTCATCCCAGCCCAATTGACGCTGGGCCACCGGGTTGAGGTGCTCCAGTTGGCCTTGGCGATCGATCATCAGCAAGCCGTCGTCGATGCTGTCGAGCACCGCCTGCAAACGTTGCTGGCCGGCGAGCAGTTCGTCGACATTGGTGGCCTGATGCTCGCGCAGTGCCTGGGCCATGACCCCGAAACGACGGGTCAGCAAATTCAACTCGGCGGCGGAAGAAACGGGCAGCGTGACCTCGAAATTGCCCTGGCCGATGTCATCCGCCGCCGCGGCCAGCGCCTCGATCGGTGCGCCGAAACGCCGGGCAAGGCCATGGGCCGTGATAAAACCGATGACCAGGACCGCAAACCCCACCAGCCCCAGCAGCCCGGAAATCCACAAGGCGCGTTCGCGCGCGCGGTCCTGGGTTTCACCGATCTTGGTCAGGGCCTGGCGATAGCTGTCGATCAGTCCATTGCGCAGCACGTTGAATTTTTCGGTGAGGTCCTTGATGCCCGTGAGCTGTCTCGGTTGCTGGCGAGACGCGGTGAAGGCCTCGAGAAATTCAACGTAGTCGGCCTTGGCCCTGCTGAAGCTGACGGCCGTGTTGTCCAGCTTTCTTTCGTGGGCGATCCCTTGGTCGATCAGCGCCAGGTATTGCCGTTCGGATGCCTCCAGGGCGGCCAGGTCGGGCTTGTCGTCGAGCATGATGATCAACTGATCGCCGAGGGTCTGGCGCAGCTTGAGGCCCAGGTCCAGCAGGATGAAGTTGTCGCGTACCGATTGTTCCTGGGTATTGGCCATTTGCATGACGCTGACCAAGCCAAGCACCAATCCCAGCAATGCCACGGTGATCAGGGCCGAGATACTGAGAAACAGTCGTGTGCGCAGCTTCATCGCAAGTTTCATAAGGTGTCGCTCACAGGTTGTACTGCTTGCGTTTGCGATACAGCGTGGAAGCATCGATACCCAAGGTCTTGGCCGCCTGATCGAGCGTGTCAGCCGTGGCCAGCACCGCCCCGATGTGGGCTTTTTCCAGCTCGTCGAGGCTCAGTGCGGCACCGATGCGCGGTGCATTGTTGACTGGCTGCTCGGCCATGCCCAGGTGACTGATTTCGACTTTTTCCTGCGGGCAGATGATGCTGGCGCGCTCGACCACGTTGCGCAGTTCGCGGATGTTGCCGGGCCATCGGTAGCCTAGCAGCGCTTCGCGAGCCTCGTCGCTGAAGCCCCGGGCCGGGCGCGCGTATTCCTTGACGAAGCGGGCCAGGAAGCGGTCGGCCAGGGTCAAGATGTCTTCGGCGCGCTCACGCAACGGTGGCAGATGCAAGGTGATGACGTTCAGGCGATACAGCAGGTCTTCGCGAAAGCGCCCGTCGCGCACCATGTCTTCGAGGTTGAGGTTGGTGGCGGCGAGAATCCGCACGTCGGCGCGACGGGTGACCGGGTCCCCTACCCGCTCATATTCCTTGTCCTGGATGAACCGCAACAACTTTGGTTGCAACGTCAGGGGAAAATCGCCGATCTCGTCGAGAAACAGCGTACCGCCGTCGGCCTGGTTGACCCGCCCCAGGGTACTTTCGCTGGCGCCGGTGAAGGCCCCACGGCTGTGGCCAAACAACTCGCTTTCCATCAATTCGGCGGTCAGCGACGGGCAATTGATGGTGACGCAGGACTTTTTCGCGCGTTTGCTCCAGCCATGGATCGCCCGGGCCAGCTCACCTTTACCGGTACCGGATTCGCCAAGGATCAGGATATTGGCGTCGGTGCTGGCGACCTGGCGGGCGGTCTCCAGGACGACCTTCATCGCCGGGCTATGGGAGTCGAGACCGTCCTTGGGTTTGCGCACTTCCCCTTCCAGGGCTTCGAGCCTCGCCGACAGTTGGCGCACTTCCAATTGCTTGGCGGTGGCCAGGCGCAGTTGATCCGGGCTGCAAGGCTTGACCAGGTAGTCGGCGGCCCCGGCCTGGATCGCATCGACTGCGGTGTCGACGGCCGAGTGGGCGGTGACGATGACGACCCGCATCCAGGGCGCCTGGATACGCATTTGTGCCAGGACATCCAGGCCGTTGTCCTCCCCAAGACGCAGGTCGAGAAAACACAGGTCAAACACCTGGCGTTGCAGCAGTGTGTCGGCCTGGGCGGCGCTGTTGGCGGTGGCGACGGTATAACCTTCGTCTTCCAGGCAGTAACGGAACGTACGCAGGATGGCGGACTCATCGTCTACCAGCAGAATGCGGCCTTGGTGCTCAGTGGCGGATTCCATTTTTCCTACGCTCCTTTAATGAATGATGTGGGTTAGTGTCAGAAAAATCGGGCAAGTTGCATGGTCGATTCTGAGGGGATATTACCCACCGAACCTGCCTCTGTGGACGTCTGACTCCTAAAAGACTGATTTGAGTTCCTTTTTTTCTTATTTATAAGGGTCGGACGGTTCGCGTCGCTGATTCCGACGGCTGCGTCTGACAGGAAATTCCAAAACAACCTTACGCCTTTTCCTTCCCATTCGTGCAATACGCACGACGTGCGCGTGGGCCATCGTGCAGGATGCGTTCCCCATGTCTTTCAATCATTTGCTAACTATTTGATTTTAAATGGATTTAATGCTTAAAAAATCCTGGCACGCCGGCTGCAATGCTTTGGTCAACGTGGCGTAAGAGCGCCTCAACCAGATCACCACACCCGGGTGGGGAGGAATTTCAGGATGAATCGTCAATGTGCCGTGCAGTTTCGACTCTCTTCCTTGAACGTCCAGCAGGGCTTATGGGCTGCCTTGGCATTGCTGGTCACGCTCGTGATTGGCCAGCAATGGTTGCTCTGGCATGAACGTCAACAGCCAGAAGCGCCCCAGGTGTCCGTTTACCGTGCCCCACAAACCCATTTCAGCGCCGTCAGCGTCGCAGAAGCTTCCGCTTCGATGCGCATGATGGATGTCGATCAGGCTCAGCCAGTGACCGATATGCCGCGTGAAGAGCGTTGGGTGTTTTAACTCGAGGTACCGGTCGTCCACTGTGCCGGAACCATCACCGCGAGACCCTCACTAAATAGAAAAGCGTAAGGAGAATCACCATGTTGAGCTGGGCAATTACTTTCCTGATCATTGCCATCATCGCCGCCGTACTGGGCTTCGGTGGTATCGCAGGCACCGCCACGGGCATCGCCAAGATTCTCTTTGTCGTGTTTCTGGTGATGTTCATCGCTTCCTTCTTCTTTGGCCGTCGCGGTCGAGGCTGACCATGAGCGTTTCAATCAAAGGACTGGCCGCCGCCCTGTTGTTGGGCGGCAGTGCCGTGGCAATGGCTGCCAATGACGGACAGATGCGCGCCAACCAGTTGCTGGAGGCGGACCCGCAATACCGCGAGACTTGGCAGCACGTCGTCAAAAAAGAAGAACGCCTGCCCGAATGGGTGATGAACCTGTCAGGCGATTCGGAACAGATGAATGCTGTCGAGGAGGACGGCGACAAGTACTTGGTGGGGCCGCTGTGCGAAACCCAGGCCACGTGTCGCAGCAAGCGCCTGATCGTCGCCTTCAGTTTCGACAAGGACGAGGCCTATGCCATGTTGGTGGAGGTCCCTGCCGGACTGCCGGCCGACAAGTCGCCGACCCGTCATGCCGACTACCGGTTTCTCGGTGATCCCGATGAAGGTATGCAGAAACTGTTAATGGAACAACTCAAGAAAGATCCGAACTGGTACTGATTCTGAAAACGAGAAAAGCAGCCCTGCTTTTCTCTGCTGCACAGCCCGAGGAGGGCCGGTGCATGACCAGGGGGCCGGGATGCTCTGACGGATGAGCGTCGGAGTGACCTACGGGCACAAGGGGTGCCTGCGAAAGGGCCGGGTCAGGTAAAAGCTGTGACGCAAGTTCGCAAAGCCCTCACGGCTTGGCGAACTTGCGTAGAGCTTCGTATCACACCATGCATGGGCCAGAGCGGTTGCTCGATTCTGGCGTCGCAAGCAGGCCGCGATGCGGCATTTTGTCTCCTTCCGCCAATTTATTACCCTTTCCCTGACCGTATATCGGAGAATACCGAGACGATTTCACTCGTGGGTCGCGTCTCGACCCGTTGTCGTTTCATCGCCTCCTCATGCCTGGAAGAAAAAGCCCGGCTACGCTGAAACGGCCGGCTCACGGCACTTATGCCTGCAAAAATGTCGCATTCGAACCGCTCGTAATACGGGTTTCATTTGGAAATTCTCATGCCGATTCGGCATAGGGTAGGCGTTTACGGCATTAGACGAGCCCCCCTGGCATCGCAATAGTTGCGCCTTTTTTCGCCTGCCAGTAAGCCGCTCATGCGCTCGGGGTGACCTTATACGGGGGCAGTGGCGCGAATGTCTTTTCGCCAGCGACGAGCCGTTCGCGCCACTGCCCGAGTCCAACTGAAGTAAGGGTAACGATATGAAGAAGGCACGACTAAGCCTCGCCTGGCAGATCCTCATCGGTCTGGTGCTCGGGATTGCATTGGGCGCGCTGCTCAACCATTTCAGTGCCGAAAAGGCCTGGTGGATCAGCAATGTGCTGCAACCGGCGGGCGACATCTTTATCCGTCTGATCAAGATGATCGTGATCCCGATCGTGATTTCCTCGCTGATCGTCGGCATTGCCGGGGTCGGCGACGCGAAGAAACTCGGGCGTATCGGCCTCAAGACCATTCTCTACTTCGAAATCGTCACCACCATCGCCATCGTCGTCGGCCTGTTGCTGGCCAATTTCTTCCAGCCGGGCAGCGGCATCGACATGAGCACCCTGGGCACGGTGGATATTTCCAAGTACCAGGCCACCGCTGCTGAAGTCCAGCATGAGCATGCGTTCATCCAGACCATTCTCAACCTGATCCCGTCGAACATCTTTGCCGCGGTCGCTCGTGGCGAGATGCTGCCGATCATCTTCTTCTCCGTATTGTTCGGCCTGGGCCTGTCCAGCCTGCAATCGGACCTGCGCGAACCGCTGGTGAAAATGTTCCAGGGCGTGTCGGAAAGCATGTTCAAGGTCACCCACATGATCATGCAATACGCGCCAATCGGTGTGTTCGCCCTGATCGCGGTGACGGTCGCCAACTTCGGCTTCGCATCCCTGTTGCCGCTGGCGAAACTGGTGATCCTGGTTTACGTCGCCATCGCCTTCTTCGCCTTCGTGGTGCTGGGCCTGATCGCCCGCCTGTTCGGGTTCTCGGTGCTCAAGCTGATGCGCATCTTCAAGGATGAGCTGGTGCTGGCCTACTCCACCGCCAGCTCCGAAACCGTGCTGCCGCGGGTGATCGAGAAGATGGAAGCCTACGGCGCTCCGAAAGCCATCTGCAGTTTCGTGGTGCCCACCGGTTATTCGTTCAACCTCGACGGCTCGACCCTGTACCAGAGCATCGCGGCGATTTTCATCGCCCAGCTGTACGGCATCGACCTGTCCATCAGCCAACAATTGCTGTTGGTGCTGACCCTGATGGTCACCTCCAAGGGTATTGCCGGCGTACCGGGCGTGTCCTTCGTGGTCCTGCTGGCTACCTTGGGCAGCGTGGGCATTCCCCTGGAAGGCCTGGCCTTCATCGCCGGTGTCGACCGCATCATGGACATGGCCCGTACCGCGCTGAACGTCATCGGCAACGCCCTGGCGGTGCTGGTCATCGCCCGCTGGGAAGGCATGTACGACGATGCCAAGGGCCAGCGCTACTGGAACTCCCTGCCGCACTGGCGCAGCAAGGAGCCGCTGCCGGCGGGAGAAATCTCCAGCCGCTGATGCGCACCCCCTCTGTGGGAGCGAGCTTGCTCGCGATTGCGGAGTGTCAGCCAACATCCATGCTGACTGATCCGACGCCATCGCGAGCAAGCTCGCTCCCACAGGAATTTTTGTCAGGCGCAAAGATTCTGAACAACCCTGGCTCCCACAGTATCTGCCCTAGGAGATTTGGTAGTCCCTGCGCAGTGACTATCAAACCCCGGAGAAATCCGGGGTTTGTCGTTTCTGCCAGCCCCGCTATCATTCGCCGCATCTTCCGGGGGGGTTAACCGATGCTCAATGGCCTGTGGCTTGGCTTCTTTATCGTGGCAGCCGTGTCGGCGCTGGCGCAGTGGCTGATTGGCGGCAACGCCGGGATCTTCGCGGCCATGGTGGAAAGTATTTTCGCCATGGCCAAGCTGTCGGTGGAGGTCATGGTCCTGCTGTTCGGCACCCTGACCCTCTGGCTGGGCTTCCTGCGCATCGCCGAAAAGGCCGGCATCGTCGACTGGCTGGCCAAGGCCCTCGGCCCGCTGTTCTTGCGCTTGATGCCGGAAGTGCCGGCCGGGCATCCGGCGATCGGCCTGATCACCCTCAACTTCGCCGCCAACGGCCTGGGGCTGGACAATGCGGCCACCCCCATCGGCCTCAAGGCCATGCGTGCCCTGCAAGACCTCAACCCGAGCCCGACCATCGCCAGCAATGCGCAGATTCTGTTCCTGGTGCTCAACGCCTCGTCGCTGACGTTGCTGCCGGTGACCATCTTCATGTACCGCGCCCAGCAAGGCGCGCCGGACCCGACCCTGGTGTTCCTGCCAATCCTGATCGCTACCAGCGGCTCGACCCTGATGGGGTTGTTGTCCGTGGCATTCATGCAGCGCCTGCGCCTCTGGGACCCGGTGGTGCTGGCCTACCTGATCCCGGGGGCGCTGGCGCTGGGCGGCTTCATGGCGTTGCTGGCGACGCTCTCGGCCACGGCCCTGGCGGGGTTGTCATCGATCCTGGGCAACCTGACCCTGTTTGGCCTGATCATCCTGTTCCTGGTGGTGGGCGCGCTGCGCAAGGTCAAGGTGTACGAGGCCTTCATCGAAGGCGCGAAAGAAGGGTTCGACGTTGCCAAGAACCTGCTGCCGTACCTGGTGGCGATGCTCTGCGCCGTCGGCGTGCTGCGGGCATCGGGGGCGCTGGATTTCGGCCTGGACGGCATCCGCCACCTGGTGCAATGGGCCGGCTGGGATACGCGATTCGTCGATGCCTTGCCGACGGCCATGGTCAAGCCGTTCTCCGGCAGCGCCGCCCGGGCGATGCTGATCGAGACCATGAAGACCTCCGGCGTGGACAGCTTCCCGGCTTTGGTGGCGGCGACTATCCAGGGCAGCACCGAGACCACGTTCTACGTGTTGGCGGTGTACTTCGGCGCAGTGGGCATCCAGCGGGCGCGCCACGCCGTGGGTTGCGCGCTGTTGGCCGAACTGGCGGGCGTCCTGTCGGCGATCGGGGTCTGCTACTGGTTCTTTGGCTGAGGCCGTCAGGGGGTCGGCGTTGCGAAACGCTGGCCCTGCTCCAATGTCCAGTTCACCACCTCGGCGGTCAGCCGGTCACTGGCCCGGCCAAAGCCGTCCACCACCGCCGGCACCTTCACATCGTTCAATGGCTGGCGCACTTCGAAACGGCGGCTGGCCAGGATGCGCTGGTCGAACCCTCGCACCAGCAACGCGTCCAGGCGAACCACCACGCTGGCGGCGCTGCCCTGGTACTCGGTCTGGAACGCCTGCAATTGCCCGCCCAGCTCCAGGTCTGCCTGCAGGTTGCTGTCAGCGACACTCAACAGCCGGACCCGCCCGTCCTGGGCAAAGCCGTCGAGCAGGCGGTTGCGCACCAATACCGGGGCAGGGTCGCTCCAGCGCGAGGCGGCGTAGCTGCTGAACAGGTTGCCTTGGGGAATGACCGCGATTTTCGGGCTGTTGAGCACTTCGCTGGCCTGCGGGCTGGCCAGGCGCAACGACCAGCTCACCGGCGTGCCGGCGGAGGCCGGTGCCTGGGCGGCGGGCAAGCGATAGATGTCCGAGGGCTCGGCCTTGGGCAGGATCGAACAACCGGCCAACAGGATAAACCCCGCCAGCACCAGGCCCGGACAGACGAATCGATGGAACGGTTTCATGGCGTGAATTCCTTGTCCTTGTCATTGCCCAGCAAATAGCCGCTGGGGTTGGCATCCAGGCGTCGGGATATACCGCGCAGGGCACTCAGGGTTTCCCGCAGCTCGCGCACGGCTGGCGCCAGGGCATTGAGGCCCTGCATGCCGTTGTTCAGCGAATCGCGGTTGTCGTTCAGCAGTTTGTCGAGGGTCGCCGTGCTGCGGGCCAGAGAATCCATGGCCTGGCCGGCACTGCCGAAGGCCTGTTTGCCCTGGTCGTTGAGCAGCCCATTGGCATTGCGCATCAACGCCGTGGTCTGCTCCAGCGTGGCGCTGGCCTGTTTGCCGACGGAGGCCAATTGCTGCATGGCCTGGCGAATATCGCCACGCTGATCGGCGATGACCCCGGTGGTTTGCTCCAGATGATCGAGGGTATTGCTCAGGCGCTGGACGTTGTCCGAGGAAAACACCTCATTGGCGTTGTGCAGCAGCAGGTTGATGCTGGTCATCAAGTCATCGCTGTTGTTCAACAGGCGGGCGATCGGCGAGGGCGCGGCGATGATCACCGGCGGTTCGCCGTCGTGCCCGGTCAATGGCGGGCTCTGGGGCGTGCCGCCGCTGAGCTGGATGATCGAGGTGCCGGTGATGCCGGTCAGCGCCAGCTTGGCCTGGGTGTCCTGCTTGATCGGGGTCTCACCGCTCAAGCGCACCCGCGCCAGCACCCGGCGCGGGTCGTTCGGGTCCAGGCGCAGGTTCACCACGTCGCCGACCTTGATGCCGCTGTATTCCACCGAGCTGCCCCTGGACAAGCCGCTGACGGCCTCGTTGAACACCACTTCGTAATCCTTGAACTCGCTGTCCACGCTGGACTTGGCCAGCCAGAGGCCGAACAGCAGGGCGCTGATCACCACAATGACGGTGAACAGGCCGATCAGCACATGATGGGCTCGGGTTTCCATGTCAAACCTCGTTGGACTGTGTAGCGGCGGATAAAGCCGCGCGGCCGCGAGGGCCATGAAAGTATTCATGAATCCAGGCGTCGTCGGTTTCCGACACCTTGTCGATGACATCGGCTACCAGCACTTTTTTCTGCGCCAGCACCGCCACCCGGTCGGTAATGGTGTAGAGGGTGTCCAGGTCATGGGTGACCAGGAACACGCTCAGGCCCAGGGCGTCGCGCAGCGTCAGGATCAACTGGTCGAACGCCGCCGCGCCGATGGGGTCGAGGCCGGCGGTGGGTTCGTCGAGAAACAGGATGTCCGGGTCCAGGGCCAGCGCACGGGCGAGGGCGGCGCGTTTGATCATGCCGCCGGACAGCGAGGCGGGGTATTTGTCCGCGGCCGAGAGCGGCAGCCCGGCCAGGGCGAGTTTCACCGCCGCCAGGTGTTCGGCATCGGCCCGACTGAGGCCGGCGTGCTCGATCAGGGGCAGGGCGACGTTTTCTGTCACGGTCAGGGACGAAAACAGCGCGCCTTTCTGGAACAGCACGCCAAAGCGCCGTTCCACCCGCGAACGCTGCTCCTGGGACAGGCTCGGCAAGTCCTGACCGAACACCCGCACCGAACCCTCGCTGGGCTGGTTCAGGCCGACGATGCTGCGCAGCAGCACCGACTTGCCACTGCCGGAGCCACCCACCACGGCGAGGATCTCGCCCTTGTAGACGTCCAGGTCGAGGTTTTCATGCACGCTCTGGCGGCCAAAGCGATTGCACAGGCCGCGCACCTGGATCACCGCCTCGGCGGGCGGTCGGGAAGCCGGACTCACCATTGCATCTCCATGAAAAACAGCGCGGCCACGGCATCCAGCACAATCACCACGAAAATCGACTGCACCACGCTGGAGGTGGTGTGGGCCCCGACCGATTCGGCGCTGCCGCTGACCTTGAAGCCTTCCAGGCAGCCCACGGCAGCGATCAGGAAGGCGAAGATCGGCGCCTTGACCATCCCCACCACGAAGTGCTGCACACCGATGTCCGATTGCAGCAGTGACAGGAACATGGCCGGGGAGATGCCCAGCGACAGCGCACACACGACACCGCCGCCAATGATGCCCGAGAGCATGGCCACGAACGTCAGCATGGGCAGCGCCACCAGCAGGGCCAGCACTCGCGGCACCACCAGCAGCTCGACGGGGTCGAGGCCAAGGGTGCGGATCGCGTCGATTTCTTCGTTGGCTTTCATCGAGCCGATCTGCGCGGTGAACGCGCTGGCGGTGCGGCCCGCCATGAGGATCGCCGTCAGCAACACGCCGAATTCGCGCAGGAACGAGAACGCCACCAGGTCCACGGTAAAGATACTGGCGCCGAAATCCGCCAGCACCGTCGCCCCGAGAAAGGCCACCACCGCGCCCACCAGGAACGTCAGCAAGGCCACGATGGGCGCCGCGTCCAGGCCGGTCTGCTCGATGTGCACGACCATTGGCGTAATGCGCCAGCGCCGCGGGTGAAACAGCCCGCGGGCCAGGGTTTCCAGGATCAGTCCGACGAAACCGAGCAATTGCAGGGTGTCCTGCCAGACCTTCTCCACGGCGCGACCGATGCGCGTCAGCAACTGGGTCACGACGCTGACTTTCGGTTCTTTGTCCGGTACGCAGAAATCCGTCAGCGAGCAGTACACCGTCTGCAACAACGCGCGCTCGGCTGCCGGCAAACTGCAGTCCGGGTGTTCGGTGGTCTTGCCCAGCCGTTCGGAGCCCAGCAGTTCCACCAGTAACGAGGCCCCTGCGGTGTCGAGGGCACCGAGGCCGTTGAGGTCGATCCGGGTGTTTTCGTCGTACCGGCCGCGCAGCGATTCGCCCAGGCGCTTGAGCTGGGGGTAATGGGCCAGCGTCCAGTCGCCGCTGATCCACAGCTGCGCCGGCGAGCCGGACGTGTCGAGTCGGGCACTGCCCATGTGGGGGCTGGGGGTCATAAGTTCCATGCTCGTTCGGCTTGAACAGCGCTACCTGATAGCACAATCGCCATTATTTTGCTTCGGGTGCAGCGGCGCTCACGTTGAAACGCAGCACACCGATCATCTGGCCATTTTCCGTCAGCACCCGCACCTGCCATTTGCCTGTCGGGTCGTCCGGGAAATTCTGTTTGTGCGTCCAGGCGCGATAGCCTTCCTTGCGCCCGCCATGGATGTCCAGGGCGATACGATCCACTTCCTTACCGTTGAACTGCCAGACGTGATAGATCCGCTCGTCGAGCCCGCGTGGCGCGTTGATCGCGGTATAGGCGTACAGGCCGTTGCCGCGGATCTGGGCGGCGCTGACTTCCTTGAGGCTGGCACCGGGGGTGCGGTCTTCCAGTTGGGTGCTGATCGCCACCTCGGTCATCCACAATGTCGCTGGCGGCACCCAGGAGCGCAGCACCCAGCCGGCGGCGCCAATCCCGACGGTGATACACAAAATGGCCACGGCGTTGCGCACGGTGCGGATCGGAAAGATCGAGGCCAGGCTCGGGAACGACAGCAGCATGGCAATGCCCAGGGCCAGCTTGAAGCTCTGGTCGGTGGTCAGGTGCAGGATGACCGGCAACGCGGTGAGCAGGGCGGCGAACAGCGTCAGTGTGTGCAACGCCAGGAACGCCCAGCGCCGCGGTGCGAGCCATTTGTAGTACAGCGGATCGGTGATCGAGATCAGCGCCGCGATGCTCAGCAGGCCGGTGAAAATCAGTTGGCTGCTGTTCCAGGTGGTGGTGATGAAGAAAAACGGCAGGACGAAAAACAGGCTTTCCTGGTGAATCATCTGCGTGGCGTAGCGCAACAGCGGCTGGGGGATCTCTCGTTTGAAAATCCGCGTGAACAGCCGGGTCATGCTGTTCTCGACCATCAGCCAGAGCCAGCTCACCAGCATCATGACGGCAATCCAGGTCGCCAGGCCCTGCTGGCGGTCCACCAGCATGAAACTGCCGACCCCGGAGATGAAACCACCGAGCGCAATGACCCCTGGATAGCGCTTCATCAATTCAAGGATGCGCTGGATATACACCGTCAGGTTTTGCATTCGGTAGTTTCACAGTAAGTCGTGGGAAATATCCCTGACAGAGTATCGCCAGGACATCGATGTGACGAGCACTCTTGTGGTGAGGGATTTTTCTGTGGGAGCAAGGCTTGCCCGCGACGGACGCGATGCGGTCTTTCAGTCTTCGTTCGGTCGGGCCCGCCGGCGTACCTGCCACATCACCAACCCGAGCAGCAACAACCCCAGCAAGCCGCCCAGCCCCCAGACGAGCTCATCGTCACTGAGCAACGGCTTCTCGATGCGCAGGTAACCCGGGTCCTTGAGCAGTTCACGCAGGGCCACGTTGGCCTGTTCCAGGCTCACCTCCTGCAGGCGCACGGCCGGGTTGGCGAAGCGTCCGTCTTCGTAATCGCCCAAGGCGCCCCAGTAGTAATCGGCCAGTGCGCTGTTACCTTGAACCGCCCAGGACTGATGGGCGATGGCCGCACGTTTGATGCGCACGAAACTGGCGGGGTCCAGGCCATCCTTGAGCAAGGTCTGGCGCAATTCTTCCAGCGCCTGTTCGGCTTCGGGCAGGTCTTCGCGGGACAGGTCGGCATTCAGGCTGAAGAAGCCGACGCCGCCGAACACTTCGCGCTCGGTCCACGGCCCGTAGGACAGGCCGCGGGCCAGGCGCAGCTGGCGATAAAGTGCCCAATCCAGGTAGTCCTTGAGCAGGTCGAAGGTTTCGTCATGCTGCTCGTCCAGCACCGGTTCCGGGAACAGCCAGTGGAGCTTGGCACTGTCTCCGGCCAGGCCGCGGATCAGGTTGCGCTTGGTGACCGCCTTGTAGCGGATCTGCGGCAGCGCCTCGTGGGCACTGGGCTCCACCGGCTCGAGTTCGCCAAAGGCGCGTTCCAGGTAGGCGGGCAGCAGTCGGTCGAGATCCCCGACCACGATCAGCGTCATGTTGTTCGGCGCATACCAGGTCTTGCGCACTTGTTCGAGGCGGGCGAGGGTATGGCGCTGGACCTCGGCCCGTTCCGCGCAGCGCAGGCCCAACTCGACTGCCAGTTGGTTGCTGGCCTTGTGGCCCAAGTCCTGGTGATCGAGCCAGCGTTGCAGGCGAGTGTAGTGACCACCGTCCTCGCGCTCCACCACCCGCTTGGCCGCCTCCAGGGCTTTTTCATCGATACGGGTGCGGGTCAACAGCGTCAGCAGCAGGTCCAGCACCTTGCGTTGATTGCGCGCCGGCGCCTCGATGACGAACGTGGTGTCGGCGTTGCTGGTGAAGGCATTCCACTCGCCGCCCAAGGCCTGCATGCGCTCTTCCAGGCCACCTTCGCCACTGTCGTCGACGCCGCTGAACAGCAGGTGTTCGAGCAGGTGCGGCAGTTCCTTGTCGGCGCAACTGAAGTCGTCCAGGCCCACGCCGACCACCAGCCGGATCGCCACATGCCCGCGCTCGGTGCCGGGCTTGAGCATCAGCTGCATGCCGTTGGGCAGCGTATAGCCTTCGACCTGGAACCGGTCCAGGGCAACCACGGGCAGTGAGCCGAGCAAAAGAAAGGCGAGCAACAGACAACGCATAAGGGCTTCCTGGCGGCTGGGTGGAGGTCCATGGTGCCGGGCAGGCCGTCATCGGCGGATCGCGCCCGGAGTTGGCTCGCTCCCCCTATCGAATCTATGCAGTATTCATGACAACGGGAGCAGGCGGGCCGCTGAACGGTTTCAGGCCCGAGCCATTGTTACTGACTGACCAATGCGCCAGTTGTTCAAGGCGAATGGGTAATGTCGCTAATTTCATCCGCCGCCAGCGCACCGATCTCGGCCGTCTCCAGCACCACATAGGCGCTGCCGCAAAACAGCGAATTGAGGCGCCTCATGTCGGCAATCAGCTCCAGGTGCAGGGAACTGGTCTCCAGGCTTTGGACGACTTTGCGTTGCAGGCGGCTGACATGGGCATGGGCCATACGCCGTTCCTGCGCCCGAAAACGACGTTTTTCACGCAGCAATTGACGGGCGCTTTCCCGGTCGGCGCTGAGGAATACCGACAGCCCCAGCCGCAGGTTGGCGATCAAGTGGCTATGCAGCCCCGCCAACTCTTCCAGGCCCACATCGGAAAAGGAGCGGCGCTGCGAGGTCTTCTGTTGCTGGACTTTGCGCAACATGCGCTCGATCAGGTCGCTGGCCAGCTTCAGGTTGATCGCCAGTTCGATGATCTCGGCCCAGCGGCGGCTGTCCTGTTCGCTGAGGTCTTCACGGGGCATTTGCGCCATGTACAACTTGATTGCACTGCACAGTGCCTCGACGTCATCGCTCATGCGCCGTACTTCCTGGGTCACCGCGGTTTGCTGGCCGCGCAGCACGTCCAGCATGGCTTCGAGCATGTTTTCGATCAGGTCGCCAATGCGCAGGGTTTCACGGGCCGCGTTGGCCAGCGCCAGGCTCGGGGTGGCGAGGGCCGTGGGGTCGAGGTGGCGGGGCTTGGCCGTACCGTTGGTCTCGGGCCGTTCCGGCAGCAGCCAGGTACAGAGCCTGGCCATCGGGGCGACGCTGGGCAGCAGCAGCAGGCACCGCACGGTGTTGTAGAGCAGATGGAAACCGATCACCGTTTCCTGGGGGCTGAAATCCAGGCTGTCGAGCCAGCCCACCAGCGGATCGAGCACCGGAATGATCAACAACAGCCCGATCAGCTTGTACAGCAGGCTGCCCAGCGCCACCTGGCGTCCGGCGGTGTTCTGCATGCTGGTGCTGAGGAACGCCAATACGCCGCTGCCGATGTTGGCGCCGATCACCAGGCCGATGGCCACCGGCAGGCTGATCACCGCGGCACCGGCCAGCGTCGCGGTCAGCAGCACGGCGGCCAGGCTGGAATAGGAAATCATCGCGAACAGCGCACCGACCAGCGCATCGAGCAGGATGTCGCCGGTCAGCGAGGCGAAGATCACTTTCACGCCTTGGGCATGGGTGATGGGCGCGGCGGCTTCGACAATCAATTGCAGGGCCAGGATGATCAAGCCCAGGCCGATGCTGACCCGGCCCATTTGCCCGACGCGGGTCTGTTTGCGCGAGAGGAAAAAAATCACCCCGAGGAAAATCAGCAGCGGCGACAGCCACGACAGGTCCAGGGTCAGTACCCGTGCCATCAGCGCGGTGCCGACATCGGCGCCCAGCATGGTCGCCAGGGCCGGCGTCAGCGCCATCAGGCCCTGGCCGACGAACGAGGTGACGAGCATGGCCGTGGCGTTACTGCTTTGGACCATGGCCGTGACCATGATCCCTGCGATAAACGCCAGCCAGCGCCGGGACATGTTCTGCCCAATGACATGGCGCAGGTTCGAGCCGTAGACCCGCAAGATGCCGGTACGCACGATATGCGTGCCCCAGATCAGCAGGGCCACGGCGGAGAGCAAATTCAGCAGGGTCAGCATGAGAGGCCCCCTGTTAGCGTTCCAAAGGAACAAATTGACGATGCCACATGCTTCTTTCTTGTACTTAAGCTGTAGTTGGCGAATGGTTCGGGCGCCAGCATTGCACAGCTAAAGAATCGTTTGAAACAAAACTGTCATAAAAAACACCCCGACGATCTTGAAGCCTCCTATCGATCAGGCAAGCGCGGACTTGTGGGAGCGGGCTTGCTCGCGAATGCATTCTGTCAGGCGACACAGGATTGACTGTTCTGGCCTCTTCGCGAGCAAGCCCGCTCCCACAGGTCATGCACTAGGCCACTTTCATACCAGCATGAAAAAGGGGCTCCAAAGAGCCCCTTCATTCATTGCCCCGTGCCGTTACTGACCCGGTACGTCCTTGCGCAGTTTCACCGGATCCTGCTGCTTGCGCTTGCGTGCGATCGCGGTGCGCATCTTGATGTTGACCGCTTCCACCGCCAGGGAGAACGCCATGGCGAAATAGACGTAGCCTTTTGGCACGTGCACGTCGAACGACTCGGCGATCAGCACGGTACCGACCACCAGCAGGAACGACAGCGCCAGCATCTTCAGCGACGGGTGTTTGTCGATGAACGTGCTGATGGTGCCCGAAGCCAGCATCATCACCAGTACGGCAACGACGATGGCGGCAACCATCACCGGTACATGGGAGACCATGCCGACCGCGGTAATGACCGAGTCCAGGGAGAACACGATGTCGATGATCGCGATCTGGATGATGGTGTAGATGAAATTGCCGCCCTTGCCCGAAGGCTCGTCGTTGCTTTCATCTTCGCCTTCCAGCGCGTGGTACATCTCCTGGGAGCTTTTCCACAGCAGGAACAGGCCACCGAAGAACAGGATCAGGTCGCGACCGGAGATGCCCTGGCCGAACACTTCGAACAAATCCGCCGTCAGGCGCATGACCCAGGTGATGGACAGCAGCAACAGGATCCGCGTGATCATGGCCAGCGCCAGGCCGAAGATCCGGGTGCGCGCCTGCATGTGCTTGGGCATGCGGCTGACCAGGATCGAGATCATGATGATGTTGTCGATACCCAGGACGATTTCCAGGGCGGTCAAGGTAAAGAAGGCAACCCAGATTTCCGGGTTGGTCAGCCATTCCATGTGAGTTCCTTTGAGCGAGTGTTAGGCCGAGCCGCGCCTTCTTGTCAGACAGGCACGGCAGAGCGAGCGTTGCTTTTATAGAGTGCTGAACAGCGGAAAAATCCCCATCAGCAAGGCGGCGAACATTATGCACAGGCAAACCAGTACTGCCCACTTCAAGGTGAAGCGCTGGTGATCGCCGAACTCGATCCCGGCCAAGGCTACCAGCAGGTAGGTCGACGGAACCAGTGGGCTCAACAGGTGGACGGGCTGGCCGACGATGGAGGCACGGGCCATTTCGACGGCGGTGATGCCGTAATGGCTGGCGGCTTCGGCCAAAACCGGTAACACCCCGTAATAAAATGCATCGTTAGACATGAAGAAGGTGAAGGGCATGCTCACCAGCGCAGTGATGACCGCCAGGTAAGGACCGAGGAACTCGGGAATGACCGCCAGCAAGCTCTTGGACATGGCATCGACCATGCCGGTACCGGACAGGATGCCGGTGAAGATCCCCGCCGCGAAAATCAGCCCGACCACTGCCAGCACACTGCCGGCGTGGGCCGCGACACGGTCTTTCTGCTGTTGCAGGCACGGGTAGTTGACGATCATCGCGATACTGAAGGCCACCATGAACAGCACCGGCAGCGGCAACAGGCCGGCGATCAGGGTGCACATCAGGGCCAGGGTCAGCGCGCCGTTGAACCAGATCAGCTTCGGACGACGGGCATCCGGGAATTGGGACACGCTGATTTCGCTGTGGTCGATCTCGTCGCCGGCCAGGTGCAGTTCACCCAGGCGTGCGCGCTCGCGTTTGCCGTACATGTAGGCGATCGCCAGGATCGCCACGACACCGGCCAGCATCGCCGGAATCATCGGCACGAAGATGTCGGACGGGTCCACATGCAGCGCACTGGCCGCCCGGGCTGTCGGGCCGCCCCACGGGGTCATGTTCATCACGCCGCCGGCAAGGATGATCAGGCCGGCCATGATGCGTGGGCTCATGCCGATGCGGCTGTAGAGCGGCAGCATCGCGGCCACGCAGATCATGTAAGTGGTCGCGCCGTCACCATCGAGGGAAACGACGAGCGCCAGAACGGCGGTACCGACCGAAACTTTCAACGGGTCGCCCTTGACCAGCTTGAGGATCTTGCGCACGGCCGGGTCGAACAGGCCGGAGTCGATCATCAGGGCAAAATACAGAATCGCGAACATCAGCATCACCCCGGTCGGGGCGAGTTTGGTGATGCCTTCGAGCATCATCGGGCCGATCTTCGGCGCGAAGCCACCGAACAGGGCGAACAGGATCGGGATGATGATCAGGGCGATCAGCGCGGACAGGCGCTTGGTCATGATCAGGAACATGAACGTGATGACCATGGCGAAGCCAAGGAAAGTCAGCATGGGGAATACTCCAGGCGTAGCGCGGCTATGAAAGGCGAACCGGACAGGTCAGCGCGAAATGCAAAGCACGAGGGGGACGGATGGAGTGGGTGCGACGGGACGGGTAGCAGCGGACATCAGAATCACCATTGTTGTTGTTAAAAGGGCCGAACGAGCCTTGAACGCTCGCTTTTGGCCGACCGGTCTTTTGCCGGAAGTGCGGTGATCCTAATCGCGCTAGCTTTCAGCAAGCTTTCGCAGGGTAAATGGGCGACGAGCCGCAGATGATGACCTATTTAAGCAGCACTCCTGTGGCGAGGGGATTTATCCCCGCTGGCGCGCGAAGCGGCCCTGAAACCCGTCATCCTGCAATATCTGGAGAGTGCATTCTGTCCCTTTGGGCCTGCTGCGCAGTCCAGCGGGGATAAATCCCCTCGCCACAGAACCCTGTCTCTGGTCTAAACAAAGCAATCAGGTGCTTGCTTTAAGCGCTGAAAGATTCAACGGCCGCACCGCGCCCATCCAGATCGCATGCTCGGTGTGGTCCGTCAGGTCATCGCCGGTCTCCGGGTGCAGGAAAATCACCAAACCCTTGCGATTCAGCGCCAGCCACGGCAGGACCACGCCGATGTACTGTGGATCGAACGCCAACTGACAACTCCAGTCCGGGTGCGGGCCGACCGGACGTTGATGGATACGGCCCATTTTCAGCGGGAACAGCCGCGCCGCTTCCTCGCACAGGGTCCGCGCTTGGTCGAGGGTGCTGGCGTCGAAATACACATGGGCGTGGTAGCCCTTGATCTGCTGCATCTGTACTCCTTGGAAAAGAGGCCGAACCCTCGCCGTTTGCTGCGGGTCAGAGCCTTTACATGCGCGTTAAAGAGGAAAACAGCCATGAAAAACGCTGAAACCCCGGTCATCAAAGTGGTGCTCTATGGTGCCATGAGCAGCCTCGGCAGTGCGTTGATGGCTGAAATGTTGCGGCGCCAGCATGAGGTCATTGCCATTCTCGACGATCTTACCGCCCTGGCTCCACGCCCGGGCCTGCGGACCAAGACCGGTGATCTTTTCGATCCGGAGCGTGTCAAGCAAAGCGTTGCCGGCGCCAGCGCCGTGGTGTGTCTGTTGAACGCGCCAGGGTTGCCGATGAATAGCGAACAAGTGGAGCGCACCTTGATTCCCGGCCCGGTGGAGCAAGTCCTGGCGGTGGATGCCCTGATCGCCGGCATGCAGGCGGTGAACGTGCCCCGGTTGTTCCTGATCGGCGACTTCGCCGTGCTCGACGAAGAGCAGGCCGACGACGATTTGCAGCGCCATGCCGCCGAAGAAGTGCTCGACGCCCTCAAGAACAGCACCTTGCAATGGACCTTGGTCAACGCCCCTTACGCTGCGCCAGGCCTGGGCATCGAGCATTTCAGCCAGGTCAGCACCAGCCTGGAACCCGGCATGGCCGAATCCCTGGAGCGGCTCAACCGCGTGGCGGTCGGCATCGCTGACGAACTGCACTTGAACCTGCATGTGGGCGAGCATGTCAGCTTTGTCGCCGCCCACTAGCTGTCGACATCCACATCCGTGGCGAGGGAGCTTGCTCCCGCTAGGCTGTGAAGCAGCCCCAAAAACATGGCGCTCGCCACGGCCTCAAACCGCAATCGAAGGCAACGGCAACCCCGTGAGCGATTCAGCACTGTTGGCCTGTTCTTCCATCAGCCAATCGACGAATTGCCTGATCAGCACACCGCGCCGTTTACGCTGGGGCAAGACCACGTAATACCCCAGCCGCGACAGCACTGTTTCGGCGATCGGACGACACAGCAGCCCCTGGGCCAATAAGTTATCCACAAGGTGCCGCCAACCGATGGCGACGCCTTGGCCGCCAATCGCCGCCTGGATGAGGAGCGTGTAGTTGTCGAAGCGCAATTGTCCGGGGGCGGGCGGCGAGGTGATGCCCAGCTCGCGGAATACGCCGCTCCAGTCGAACCAGCTGTTGCTGTTGCCCGCCCGCAGGTGCAGCAATGGAAATTCCGCCAGGGTCTGGGGGGGCAAGGGCAGGGGACGTTCCTTGAGCAGCAGCGGGCTGCACACCGGAAAGACTTCTTCGCTGAACAGCCAACGACTTTCACCTTGTTTGAAGCGACCGTCGCCGAACAGCACAGCAACGTCGATATCGGTCCGCAGCATGTTGTGGTTGCGTTCGCTGGTCACCAGGCTCACGTCCACCTGGGGGTTGGCGGCGTGAAAGCGATGCAGGCGCGGCATCAACCAGTAAGCGGCGAAGGCGAAGTCCGTGGCGACCTGCAGCACCTCATGCTGGTGTTGGGCGGTGATCGCGCTCAGCCCGGCATCGATGCTTTGCAAACCGGCCTGCACCTGCTCGAACAGGATCGTCCCGGCCTCGGTCAGTTCGATGCCGCGGTAGATCCGGTCGAACAGCCGTGTACCTAGCTGTTCTTCCAGGCGCTTGATCTGCTGGCTGATGGCCGGTTGCGTGGTGCCCAGCTCAATCGCCGCCGCCGTGAAGCTTTGTTGGCGGGCCGCGGCTTCAAAGGCACGGAACAGTTCCAAGGACAGGTTACCCAGGGCGTCATACATAAGCTGTGCTTATCCTAGTCATTATCCTGCATGGGCTTTACCCCAAAACCCGGGGGCTACATGCTCGATCGCAGCAATATCGCATAACTGTCTACTATGGAATGCCGCGAATACATGAAGCGCAAGAACATTCTTTTCATCATGGCCGATCAAATGGCCGCGCCAATGTTGCCGATCTACGGTCCTTCGCCGATCAAGCTGCCGAACCTGTCGCGCCTGGCCGCCGAGGGCGTGGTGTTCGACGCCGCCTATTGCAACAGCCCGCTGTGTGCGCCGTCGCGTTTCACGTTGGTGAGCGGCCAGTTGCCCAGCAAGATCGGCGCCTACGACAATGCGGCGGATTTTCCTGCGGACGTGCCGACCTACGCCCATTATCTGCGTCGCCTCGGCTATCGCACGGCGTTGTCCGGCAAGATGCACTTTTGCGGTCCCGACCAACTGCACGGCTACGAAGAGCGCCTGACCAGCGACATTTACCCGGCCGACTATGGCTGGGCAGTGAACTGGGACGAGCCGGACGTGCGGCCGAGCTGGTACCACAACATGTCGTCGGTGTTGCAGGCCGGCCCTTGCGTGCGCACCAACCAGCTGGATTTCGATGAAGAAGTGGTGTTCAAGGCCCAACAGTACCTGTTCGACCACATCCGCGAAGACGGCGACCAGCCGTTCTGCCTCACCGTGTCGATGACCCACCCACACGACCCGTACACGATTCCCAAGGCGTTCTGGGATTTGTATGACGACAACGACATTCCGTTGCCGCAGACGCCGGCGCAAACGGACCTCGATCCACATTCCCAGCGGCTGCTGAAGGTCTATGACCTGTGGGACAAGCCACTGCCTGTGGATAAAATCCGTGATGCCCGCCGCGCCTATTTCGGCGCGTGCAGCTACATCGACAGCAACGTCGGCAAGCTGCTGCAAACCCTGGAAGATACCGGTCTGCTGGACGACACGATCATCGTCTTCTCCGGCGATCATGGAGACATGCTCGGCGAAAAAGGCCTATGGTACAAAATGCACTGGTTCGAAATGGCTGCCCGCGTACCGTTGCTCATCAGCGCACCGGGGCAGTTCGCCAGCGGCCGGGTGGGTGCGGCGGTGTCCACCGCCGACCTGCTGCCGACCCTGGTGGAGCTGGCCGGCGGTACATTGGAACCCGGCTTGCCACTGGATGGCCGTTCGCTGGTGCCGCATCTGCAAGGGCAGGACGGGCATGACGAAGTCTTCGGTGAATACATGGCCGAAGGCACCATCAGCCCGTTGATGATGATCCGTCGTGGCCCGTGGAAATTCATCTACAGCGAAGATGACCCGTGCCTGCTGTTCGACGTGCGCAACGATCCCAAGGAGCTGGAAGATCTCAGCCAATCTACCGAGCATCAAACCCTGTTCGCCGATTTTCTCGCCGAGGCGCGCGCCAAGTGGGATATTCCGGTTATTCACCAACAGGTGCTCGCCAGCCAGCGCCGCCGCCGTTTTGTCGCCCAGGCGCTGACCCTGGGCAAACTCAAGAGCTGGGACCACCAGCCGCTGGTGGACGCCAGCCAGCAGTACATGCGTAACCACATCGATCTCGACGATCTGGAGCGCAAGGCCCGTTATCCACAACCCTGCCAAAACCAATAACGTAAGGGGAAGCACATGCAAAAGTTATCCACAGTACTGGCCGCTGGGCTGTTGGCGTTGAGCAGTGTTTCGGCGTGGGCCGAGCAGAGCTGCGAGACCGTGAAAATGGCTGACCCTGGCTGGAGTGACATCGCCGCGACCAACGCCATCACCGGTTTCCTGTTGGATGGCATGGGTTACAAGGCCAAGGTCGACACCCTCGCGGTGCCGATCACCTTCGGTGGCCTCAAGGACGGCCAGGTGGATGTGTTCCTGGGTAACTGGATGCCGGCGCAGCAGGGCTTCTATGACAAATTCGTGGCCACGGGCGATGTCACGCAACTGGCCAAGAACCTCGACGGCACCGAATTCACCCTGGCGGTCCCGGACTACGTCTGGGACGCCGGTGTGCATAACTTTGCCGATCTGAACAAATTCGCCGACAAGTTCGAGAAGAAGATCTACGGCATCGGCTCCGGCGCCCCGGCCAACCTCTCCCTGAAAGAAATCATCAAGACCAATGATTTTGGCATGGGCGAGTGGAAACTGGTGGAGTCCAGCGAGCAGGCGATGCTGGCGGAAGTCTCCCGGGCGGTGAAGAAACAGAAGTTCGTGACCTTCCTGGGCTGGACGCCGCACCCGATGAACGTGCAATTGAAAATGCACTACCTCAAGGGCGGCGAGAAATACTTCGGCGACACCGGCAGCGTCTACACCTTGACCCGCAAGGGTTATGCACAGGCCTGCCCGAACGTTGGCAAGCTGTTGACCAACCTGAGTTTCACCCAGGAAATGGAGAACAGCATCATGGCCGAGGTGGTGAACAACAAAGTCAGCAACGCCGATGCGGCCAAGGCCTGGATCAAGGCCAACCCGGCGGTGCTGGACAAGTGGCTGGACGGCGTGAAGACCCTGGATGGCAAGGATGCGTTGGCGGCGGTGAAGGCCAAGCTCTAGGCATAATGGCGAGTGGCTTTTGTGGCGAGGGAGCTTGCTCCCGCTGGACTGCGCAGCGGTCCCAATTTTTTTGCGGCCGCTGCGCGACCGAGCGGGAGCAAGCTCCCTCGCCACGGGTGATCACTCGCCTGATACTCTTGCGCCAAACCCCATCTTTGAGGCCCCATGGCAATCCCCACGCGCCATTCACTCTTTCCCTTCCTGAGCTGGCTGCCTCGACAGACTCGCGCCAGTGTCGGCCGTGACCTGATCGTCGGCCTGAGTGGCGCGATTCTGGCGTTGCCGCAGTCCATTGCCTACGCACTGATTGCCGGGTTGCCGCCTGAATATGGCTTGTACGCGGCGATTGTCCCGGTATTGATCGCCTGCCTGTGGGGTTCGTCCTGGCACTTGATCTGTGGCCCCACGGCGGCGATCTCCATCGTCTTGTACGCCACCGTCAGCCCTCTGGCCGTGCCCGCCAGCCAGGACTACATCACCTTGATCCTGCTGCTGACAGTCCTGGCGGGGATTTTCCAGTGGCTGCTGGGGCTGTTGCGTTTCGGCGCGCTGGTGAATTTCGTCTCCCATTCAGTGGTGCTGGGTTTCACCCTGGGGGCGGCGGTGGTGATCGCATTGGGGCAGTTGCCGAACCTGCTGGGCCTCGATTTGCCCAATGAAGCCACGGCATTGAAGGGCCTGCTGACGTTGGTCAGCCATATCGAGGCTGTGGATAAACCGTCATTGCTGCTGGGTTTGGGCACGCTGCTCCTGGGCGTGGTGCTCAAGCGCTTGCTGCCGCGCTGGCCGAGCCTGTTGATAACGTTGGTCATCAGCAGCCTGGTGGTCTGGTTGTGGCCGGCGATGTTCGGGCATGTGGCGCTGGTCAGCGCCTTCGCCGGGCGCCTGCCGCCGCTCACGCTGCTGCCGCTGGACCTGGAACTGATCCTGCGCTTGCTGCCCGGGGCCGTCGCGGTGGGCATGCTCGGGCTGGTCACCAGCCTGTCCATCGCCCGTTCGTTGTCGGTACGTTCCGGGCAATTGCTCGATGCGAATCAGGAGGTGAGGGCGCAGGGGCTTTCCAACCTCGTTGGCGGATTTTTCTCCGGATCCTTGTCGGCCGGTTCCTTCACCCGTTCCGGCCTCAGCTATGAAGCCGGCGCCTGCTCGCCCCTGGCCGGGGTGTTCTCGGCCTTGTGGGTGGCGTTGTTCGCGGTCGCCGGGGCGAAACTGATCGCACACATCCCGATTCCGGCCATGGCCGGCAGCATCCTGCTGATCGCCTGGGGGCTGGTGGACCACCGTGGTATCCGGGCGTTGTACCGCGTGAGCCGCGCCGAATTCATGGTGATGAGCCTGACCTGCCTGGCTACGTTGCTGCTGGAACTGCAGACCGCCATTTACGCCGGCGTACTGGCTTCGCTGTTCTTCTACCTCAAGCGCACCTCACAGCCGCGGGTGCAGCACTTTCGCGAGGGGGAGGCGGAGATCCTGCGGGTGGGGGGCTCGATCTTTTTCGGCGCCAGCCATTACCTGCAAGTACGCCTGCAACGGTTGCAGGCGCAACGGGTGGTCATCGATGCCCAGCAGATCAACTTCATCGATTATTCCGGGGTGGAAATGCTCCACCAGGAAGCCCGGCGCCTGCGCGGCCAGGGGCGTAGCCTGACCTTGCGCAAGGCCAGGCCCCAGGTGGTGGAGGAGTTGTTGAAGCTGGAAGGACCGGAGCATTGCCCGATCCATTTTGAGGATTAAAAACTGTAGGGGACTGGAGGCAGATACACACCACAACAGCCTCAAGCCTACAGCGCGAGCTGGCGGCGCAACTCGGCCAGCACCGGCGCGGTGTCCGGGCGCACCCCGCGCCACAGGAAGAAGGCTTCGCCCGCCTGCTCGGCCAACATGCCCAGGCCATCCATCGCCACCGCCGCCCCGTGCGCACTGGCCCAACGGCAGAATGAAGTCGATTCCTTGCCATACATCATGTCGTAGCAGACCGTCTTGCCGGGCTCGATCAAGCTGGCGGCAATCGGCGGTACCTCCCCCGACAGGCTCGCGGAGGTGGCGTTGATGATCAGGTCCACCGGCTCTTGCAGCCAATCGAACCCACTGGCCGAGACCGGGCCCAGGTCGGCGAACGACTCGGCCAGCCCTTCGGCTTTTTCCACCGTGCGGTTGGCGATGATCACTGAGGCTGGCGCTTCGGCCAGCAGCGGCTCCAGGGCGCCGCGCACCGCGCCGCCGGCCCCCAGCAACAGGATGCGCTTGCCCTGGAGGCTGAAGCCGGCATTGACGGTCAGGTCCCGGACCAGCCCGGCGCCGTCGGTGTTGTCACCCAACAGACGCCCGTCGGCCAGTTTGCTCAACGTATTGACCGCCCCGGCCCGCTGGGCCCGCTCGGTCAGGGTGTCGGCCAGGCGAAAGGCGTCTTCCTTGAACGGCACCGTGACGTTCGCCCCACGCCCCTCGCGGAAAAATGCCCGGGCGCAACCGGAGAAATCCTCCAGCGGTGCCAGCAGCGTGCTGTAGTCCAGGGTTTGCCCGGTCTGCTCGGCGAACAGGCGATGGATCAACGGCGACTTGCTGTGGCCAATCGGGTTACCCATTACAACATAGCGATCCATGGAATATCCCCGTTCAGGCCGTTGCCAGCCAATCGCGATCCTGCAGGAAGTACTCGGTCAGCCGCGCCTCTTCGCTGCCCGGCTCGGCTTTCCAGTCGTAGCCCCAGCGCACTTGCGGCGGCAGGGACATCAGGATCGACTCGGTACGCCCGCCCGATTGCAGCCCGAATAGGGTGCCGCGGTCGTAAACCAGGTTGAATTCCACGTAGCGCCCACGGCGATATTCCTGGAATTCCCGTTGCTTGGCGGTGAACGCGTCCTGCTTGCGGCGACGCACAATGGGCAGGTAGGCATCGATATAGGCGTCGCCGATGGCGCGGATGAAGGCGAAGCAGGTGTCGAAACCCCACTCGTTCAGGTCGTCGAAAAACAGGCCGCCGATGCCCCGGGGCTCGTTGCGATGCTTGAGGTGGAAGTAGCTGTCGCACCAGGCCTTGTAGCGCGGATACACCTCGGGGCCGAACGGCGCGCAGGCTTGCTCGGCGATGCGGTGCCAATGGACGCAGTCCTCTTCGACGCCGTAGTAAGGCGTCAGGTCGAAGCCACCGCCGAACCACCAGACGGCTTCTTCGCCTTCCTTTTCGGCGATGAAGAAACGCACGTTGGCGTGGGAAGTCGGTACGTGGGGGTTGTGCGGGTGGATCACCAGCGACACGCCCAAGGCTTCGAAGCCGCGCCCGGCCAGTTCCGGCCGATGGGCGCTGGCCGAGGGTGGGAGACCGCTGCCAAATACGTGGGAAAAGTTGACGCCGCCCTTTTCGATGACCGTGCCGTTTTCGATCACCCGCGTGCGACCGCCACCCCCGGCCGGCCGGGCCCAGGCATCTTCGACGAAGCGCGTGCCGCCGTCCTCGGTTTCCAGGGCGGCGCAGATTCGGTCTTGCAGGTCGAGCAGATAGGCTTTCACGGCCTCGGTACGAGTGGACATGACGTCACCTTGATCAGGGCTACGCTACGCGGCGTATAGCGGGCCGGTGGCAAATGGGCGCACAGGATAACACCGCACTTGCCCACGCCACAGTTGACGAAGGTCAAGCTTAGGAGTCCGATAGCAGGCTTGGTAACCGATACGCGACAAGGAGAAAGTGAAGATGGCCAAACGTATCCAGTTCAGTTCCCACGGCGGTCCCGAAGTGCTCGAGTACGTCGACTATCAGCCGGCCGAGCCGGGCCCGCAGCAGGTACGCGTCAGCAACAAGGCGATCGGCCTGAATTTCATCGACACCTACTACCGCAGCGGTCTTTATCCGCCACCGGCGCTGCCTTCGGGCCTGGGCGCCGAGGGCGCGGGCGTGGTGGAGGCCATCGGTTCAGGCGTCACGCGGTTCAAGGTCGGCGACCGGGTGGCGTACGGCAGCGGGCCGCTGGGGGCCTACAGCGATGTGCATGTATTGCCCGAAGCCAACCTGGTGCATCTGCCCGAATCCATCAGCTTCGAACAGGCCGCCGGCGTGATGCTCAAGGGCCTGACCGTGCAATACCTGTTGCGCCAGACCTACGAACTCAAGGGTGGCGAAACCATCCTGTTCCACGCCGCCGCCGGTGGCGTGGGCTCCTTGGCCTGCCAATGGGCCAAGGCCTTGGGCGTGAAGCTGATCGGTACCGTCAGCTCGCCGGAAAAAGCCGCCATCGCCAAATCCCATGGCGCCTGGGAAACCATCGACTACAGCAAGGAAAACGTCGCACAGCGCGTGCTGGAATTGACTGACGGCAAGAAGGTGCCCGTGGTGTACGACGGCGTTGGCAAGGACACCTGGTTGACTTCCCTGGACTGCGTCGCCCCCCGTGGCCTGGTGGTGAGCTTCGGCAATGCCTCGGGGGCGGTGGAGGGTGTAAACCTGGGGATTCTCTCGGCCAAGGGTTCGCTGTACGTCACCCGCCCGACCCTGGCGACGTACGCCAACAATGCCGAAAACCTGCAGCGCATGGCCGATGAACTGTTCGGGATGATCAGTAGCGGCAAGCTCACAGTGGATATCAACCAGCGTTATCCACTGGCGGAAGCGGCCAAGGCCCAGACCGAACTGTCGGCGCGGCGCACGACGGGGTCGACCATTCTCCTGCCTTGAGCTACAGGGACGAAGGTGTCCTGCAGAACCTGTGGGAGCGAGCTTGCTCGCGATAGCGGTGTGTCAGTCAATATCAATGCTGCTGACCTGAAGCTATCGCGAGCAAGCCCGCTCCCACAAAGGTTTTGCAGTGTCCACAGATCCGGCATTCGCCACAAATCTCTGTGGGAGCGAGCTTGCTCGCGATAGCGGTGTGTCAGTCAATATCAATGCTGCTGACCTGAAGCTATCGCGAGCAAGCCCGCTCCCACAAAGGTTTTGCAGTGTCCACAGATCCGGCATTCGCCACAAATCTCTGTGGGAGCGAGCTTGCTCGCGATAGCGGTGTGTCAGTCAACATCAATGCTGGCTGAGCTGATGCCATCGCGAGCAAGCTCGCTCCCACAAGGGTTTTGCAGTGTCCACAGATCCGGCATTCGCCACAAATCTCCGTGGGAGCTCGCTCGCGATAGCGGTGTGTCAGTCAATATCAATGCTCGCTGACCTGACGCCATCGCGAGCAAGGGTTTTGCAGTGTCCACAGATCCGGCATTCGCCACAAATCTCTGTGGGAGCGAGCTCGCTCGCGATAGCGGTGTGTCAGTCAATATCAATGCTGCTGACCTGAGGCTATCGCGAGCAAGCTCGCTCCCACAGTGGTTTTGTGCAAGATGCAGAATTTGTATCCCGGCTCAGTCCGGTCGCACCACTTTGCCGCTGGCCAGGTCGCGAATCACGCTGGGGTTCTTGCGCCCGCCCAGGTTGCCGCCCAGCACCAGATCGATCTGCCCACGGAAATACTGCTCGACGCGAATCCGCGTGCGCGCCGCCGGGCGACCTTGGGGGTTGGCCGAGGTGGACACCAGCGGCCCGACCAACGAGCACAAATCGCGCACGGTGGGATGGTCGCTGACCCGCAACGCGACGGTGTCGTGCACGCCGGTGATCCATTCCGGCAGCAGGTTCTGGTGCGGCACCAGCCAGGTGTTGGGGCCCGGCCAGGTGCTGGCCATGCGGTCCATCCAGGTTTCGGGGAAGTCTTCGAACAGGAAGTCGAACTGGTGGATGTTGTCAGCCACCAGGATCAGGCCTTTGTCGGGCAGCCGCGACTTGATCGCCAGCAGACGCTCCACCGCCTCCTCGTTCCACGGGTCACAACCCAGGCCCCAGACCGCTTCGGTTGGATAGGCAATCACCGCCCCGGCGCGAATTTCTCGCGCGGCTTGTTGCACACGCCAACTGTTGACCATGAAAGATTCTCCCGCAACGCAAATAAGGCTGTGGGCAGTTTACCGATCTTCCCCATAAAACCTAGCGCGCAAACCAGCGCCCGTTGTCACAGGTGGCGCGTCCTTCCATTTCCAGCTCGGTCAACGCCGCCAACACTTTGGGCAAGCCCCAGCCGCTGGCGTCGGCCAAGGCCTCGCTGCTCAACGGCGCGGCATGCAGCAGGCGCAGCAGCGGATGGGTCACCGGCTCAGGCGTTACGGCCAGCGGCAACTGCTGCCAACCGCGCAACGCTTCGAGGATGTGCTCGACGGTTTCCACCAGCGCCGCACCGTCGCGGATCAGCTGATGGCAGCCCCGGGCGCCGGGGTGATGGATCGATCCAGGAATGGCATACACCTCGCGGCCCTGTTCCGCCGCCAATCGGGCGGTGATCAGCGAGCCGCTGGCGACACTGGCTTCCACCACCAGCACCCCCAGGGACAAGCCGCTGATGATCCGGTTGCGACGCGGAAAGTTGCTGGCGTGGGGCGGCGCGTCCAACGGAAACTCCGACAGCACCGCGCTGCCTTGGGCAATCATCGCGTCCGCCAGCCGACGATTGCGCTGTGGATAAAAATTTTCCAGGCCGGTGCCCAACACGCCGACGGTGCGTCCGCCAACGTCCAGCGCCGCCTGATGGGCCGCCGCATCGATGCCCAGGGCCAGGCCGCTGGTGATGACAAAACCGGCCCCGGCCAGGCTGCGGGAAAACGCCGCCGCGGTGTCCATGCCCGGCCGCGATGCCCGGCGACTGCCGACCATCGCCAGCTGGGGTTTTTCCAGAATGGTGGCGTCGCCAGCGACGAACAGCAGCGGCGGTGCGTCGCTGATCTGTGCCAGCAACGCCGGGTAGTCGGGTTGGTCCCACATCAGTAAATGCTGGCCCGCACGCTCTAGCCAAGCCAATGCGTGGGCGGCGCCGTCACGCACATCCGGGTTGCGTCGCGCCTCGGCGCAGGCGATGGGCAGGCCCAGCGCTCGCCAGGCGCTGGCCGGTGCACTGATGGCTTTGGAGGCCGAGCCGAAGGCCTCCATCAGGGTCATGAAACGCTTGGGACCGAGTTCCGGCAAGCGGTGAAGGCGTAGCCGGGCCTCCAGTTCCGCAGGGGAAACCGGAGCAGATTCAGGTAATGACATGCGATCATCCTTGACCGTTGTAAATCCCGTACAAACGGGAACAAGCTGTGGATAACTCTGTTGGTAACTTGTGAGACCCGTTATGGATTACGGACCTTGTCCAGCACCGACAGCGAGCGCGAGGCGTACAGCACCAAGCCGTAGCTGAGCTTGTCGTAAGTGCGGAACACCATCAGCAGGCCGGCGCGCTCATCGGGGATTTTCACCGGCTCGCCAGTGATGCGGTCGCGCACGGTTTCACCGGTCTTCATCACCGCCAGCACGTTGCCTTCGACCAGCCCATCGCGGCGGCCCTTGTTCAGGGTGACCACGTCCAGCGCGCCGATCTGGGTCACGCCGCGAGGCACGTCCAGGATCAACCCGTTGATGTCCGATTTTGGCGCGCTGGGCATGAAGGTCGAGTTGATCGAGCGCTCTTCGCCGCTGAACAGGCGATCACCCAGGCGCACTTCCTGAGTGGTGCGTTGCAGGGCCAGGGTGGTGACATCGCCCTCGGTGGCGACCACTTCGCCGCCACCGATGTCGTCGGCGTTGATGCCTAGAAATTCCTTGGTCTCGGGGTCGGTGTAGACCTTGCCCTGGCGGAAGATGCCGTAGGCCGATTGGTTCGAGTCGAATGTGCCACGGGCGAAGACCCGATCCCCCATGCCACTGAGCACCCGCTCGGCATTGCCGGCGACGACGTAGGGCGCCTTGTCGAAATCCTCAGGCGTGTCGACGATGCGGTTGCTCAGCAGGAAGCTGTTGATGGCTTGCAGCGGAATGCTCGGGATGGCGTCGGCCACCGGCGAACTGCGAATGCGCGGCGACAGCTTGATGGTGCCGCGGGAGGCGCCGCGATCGAGGGTCAGGCGTGGCTGGCCGTTGACGTAGACCAGCGACAGGGTATCGCCCGGATAGATCAGGTTAGGGTTTTCGATCTGCGGGTTGGCCTGCCAGAGTTCGGGCCATTTCCATGGCTCGCGCAGGTATTTGCCGGAAATGTCCCACAATGTGTCCCCCGTCACCACCGTGTATTGCTGGGGAAAACCTTCCCGAAGTTGCACTTGCCCATGCGCGATACCGGCCGAAGCCAGGAGCAGCAGGGCGAGTAGTGATTTCCTCATGCGGTGAATCCCTTTATTATGTGCGTTCGCGTAAAACGCCAGAGCCCCCATGGCTCGCCGCCCTGCGGAGCTGTTTTCCCAAGGGCAACGTTTTACAACGGTAGCCTGCATCCCAAGACACGCCAGGCCAGCCACCCGACTTTACCTCACACGTGCATTTATCAAGCTTATGGCCATTTTGAACATTCTCGAATTTCCGGACCCGCGCCTGCGCACTATCGCCAAACCGGTGGCGGTAGTGGACGACGAAGTGCGTCAGTTGGTCGATGACATGTTTGAAACAATGTATGAGGCACCAGGCATCGGCCTCGCCGCGACCCAGGTCAACGTGCACAAGCGTATCGTCGTGATGGACCTTTCCGAAGACCGCAGCGAGCCGCGGGTGTTCATCAACCCCGAGTTCGAAACCCTGACCGACGAGATGGACCAGTACCAGGAAGGCTGCCTGTCGGTGCCAGGCTTCTATGAAAACGTCGACCGTCCACAGAAGGTCAAGATCAAGGCCCTGGACCGTGACGGCCAGCCTTATGAACTGATCGCCGAAGGCTTGCTGGCGGTGTGCATCCAGCACGAGTGCGACCACCTCAACGGCAAGCTGTTCGTGGACTACCTGTCTACCCTCAAGCGTGACCGGATCAAGAAAAAACTGGAAAAACTTCATCGCCAGAATGCTTGATGCCTCCCTTCAAAGGCTTGCCGCGGCAAGCCTTTTTCTTTTTGCGACTGCTTTGTAATTGAGAGCTTCCCATGACTGAGCCCCTGCGCATCGTCTTTGCCGGCACTCCCGAATTTGCCGCCGAACACCTCAAGGCCCTGCTGGCCAGCCACTACGACATCGTCGCGGTCTACACCCAGCCGGACCGGCCGGCCGGTCGCGGGCAAAAACTCATGCCCAGCCCGGTCAAGCAGCTTGCCCTGGAACACGGCATCCAGGTGTTGCAGCCGCCGACCCTGCGGGACGCGCAGGCCCAGGCCGAACTGGCGGCGCTGCAGCCGGACTTGATGGTGGTGGTCGCCTACGGCCTGATCCTGCCCCAAGTGGTGCTGGATATCCCGCGCCTGGGCTGCATCAACAGCCATGCCTCGCTGCTGCCGCGCTGGCGCGGTGCGGCGCCGATCCAGCGCGCCGTGGAAGCCGGCGATGCCGAGAGCGGCGTGACCGTGATGCGCATGGAAGCCGGCCTGGACACCGGGCCGATGCTGCTCAAGGTCAGCACCCCCATCAGTGCCGACGACACCGGCGGTAGCCTGCACGACCGCCTCGCGCTCATCGGCCCGCCGGCCGTGGTCGAGGCCATTGCCGGCCTGGCTGCCGGTACCCTGGAAGGCGAAGTGCAGGACGACAGCCTCGCCACTTACGCACACAAATTGAACAAGGACGAAGCCCGCATCGACTGGAGCCGTCCGGCCGTCGAGCTGGAGCGCCTGGTGCGGGCCTTCAACCCGTGGCCGATCTGCCACAGCACCCTGAACGGCGAAGCCCTGAAAGTGCTGGCGGCCAGCCATGCCGAAGGGAAGGGCGCACCGGGTGAAATCCTCAGCGCCAGCAAGGACGGCCTCGTCGTTGCCTGCGGTGAACAGGCGTTGTGCCTGACGCGCCTGCAACTGCCCGGCGGCAAGGCGCTGAACTTCAGCGACCTGTTCAACAGCCGCCGTGAGAAATTTGCCGTCGGCACCGTCCTCGGCCAAGCGACGGACGCCTCATGAACCCGCGTCTGGCCGCCGCCAGGGCCCTTGCCGCGGTACTCAGCGGGAAAGCCTCGCTGAACAGCTCCCTGCCGACTCAACTGGACAAGGTCGACGACCGTGATCGCGGTTTCACCCAGGACCTGGCCTTCGGCACTGCCCGCTGGCAGCCGCGGCTGTCGGCCCTGGCGGCCAAGCTGTTGCAGAAGCCATTCAAGGCCGCCGATGCCGACGTCGAAGCGCTGCTGCTGGTGGGGCTCTATCAACTGCTCTACACCCGCGTCCCGGCCCACGCCGCCATCGGCGAAACCGTGGGCTGCGCCGACAAGCTGAAAAAGCCCTGGGCCAAGGCCCTGCTCAATGCCGTGTTGCGCCGTGCCCAACGGGAAAGCGAAACCCTGCTGGCCGAGTTGGAACACGACCCGGTGGTGCGCACCGCCCACCCGCGCTGGTTGCAGAAATCCCTGAAGGCCTTCTGGCCCGAGCAATGGGAAGCCATCTGCGCGGCCAACAACGCCCACCCGCCGATGATCCTGCGGGTCAATCGCCGCCACCATACCCGCGACGCCTACCTGGCGCTATTGGGCGAGGCGGGCATCCCGGCCATCCCGTGCCAGTACAGCCGCGACGGCATCGTGCTGGAAACCCCCGGCGACGTACGAGCACTGCCAGGCTTCGCCGAAGGCTGGATCAGCGTCCAGGACGAAGCCGCGCAACTGGCCGCCGACCTGCTGGAGCTGGCGCCCGGGCAACGGGTACTGGACGCCTGTTGCGCGCCGGGTGGCAAGACCTGCCACATCCTCGAGGCCGAGCCACAGCTGGCCGGCGTGGTGGCGGTGGACCTGGAAGCCAAGCGACTGGTGCGGGTGAAGGAAAACCTCGAACGCCTGGGCCTCGACGCTCAACTGATCGCCGCCGACGGCCGCGACACCGCGACCTGGTGGGACGGCAAACCGTTCCAGCGCATCCTGCTGGACGCGCCGTGCT
Source organism: Pseudomonas sp. NFACC56-3 (assembly GCF_900100025.1). Lineage (NCBI taxonomy): Bacteria > Pseudomonadati > Pseudomonadota > Gammaproteobacteria > Pseudomonadales > Pseudomonadaceae > Pseudomonas > Pseudomonas sp. NFACC56-3. The sequence goes on from NZ_FMTK01000016.1 coordinate 110,437, forward strand.
CGGCCACCGGCGTGATCCGTCGTCACCCGGACATCAAGCTCACCCGCCAGCCGGACGACATCGCCGCACTGGCCACGTTGCAGGGCGAATTGCTCGATGCCCTGTGGCAGACCCTGGAAGTGGGTGGCATGTTGCTCTACGCCACCTGTTCGACCTTGCCCACCGAGAACACCGACGTGATCGAGGCCTTCCTCGCCCGCACTCCGGGCGCCCGGGAACTGGACATCGCCAGCCAGGCCGGGCTGAAGCAGTCCCATGGTCGCCAGTTGCTGGCCCAGGAGGGCGGTCACGACGGGTTCTACTACGCCAAGCTGATCAAGATCGCCGCCGCACGCGGTTAAGACCGATTCGATAGGAGTGACTGGATGAAAATCATCATCCTCGGCGCAGGGCAGGTCGGCGGTTCGCTGGCGGAACATCTGGCCAGCGAGGCCAACGACATCACCGTGGTCGACACCGACGGCGAACGCTTGCGCGACCTCGGTGATCGCCTCGACATCCGCACGGTACAAGGCCGGGGCTCGTTGCCCACGGTGTTGCGCCAGGCCGGTGCCGACGATGCCGACATGCTGGTGGCCGTGACCAACAGCGACGAAACCAACATGGTCGCCTGCCAAGTCGCCCACACCCTGTTCCACACCCCGACCAAGATCGCCCGGGTGCGCGAGGCCGCCTACCTGACCCGCGCCGACCTGTTCGACAACGAAGCGATCCCGGTGGACGTGCTGATCAGCCCCGAGCAGGTGGTGACCAACTACATCAAGCGCCTGATCGAGCACCCCGGTGCCCTGCAGGTGATCGACTTCGCCGAAGGCAAGGCGCAACTGGTGGCGGTCAAGGCCTACTACGGCGGGCCGTTGGTGGGCCAGCAACTGCGCCAATTGCGCGAACACATGCCTAACGTGGAAACCCGGGTCGCGGCGATTTTCCGCCGGGACCGGCCGATCCTGCCCCAAGGCGATACGGTGATCGAAGCCGACGACGAAGTGTTCTTCATCGCCGCCAAGGCGAATATTCGCGCGGTGATGAGCGAAATGCGCCGCCTCGACGAGAACTACAAGCGCATCGTCATCGCCGGTGGCGGGCAGATCGGCGAGCGCCTGGCCGAAGCCATCGAAAGCCGCTACCAGGTCAAGATCATCGAGATGAACCCGGCCCGCTGCCGCTACCTCTCGGACACCCTCGACAGCACCGTGGTGCTGCAAGGCAGCGCCTCGGACCGCGACCTGCTGCTGGAAGAAAACATCGCCGACGCCGACATCTTCCTGGCCCTGACCAACGATGACGAAGCCAACATCATGTCGTCGCTACTGGCCAAGCGCCTGGGGGCGAGGAAAGTGATGACCATCATCAACAACCCGGCCTACGTCGACCTGATCCAGGGCGGCGACATCGACATCGCCATCAGCCCGCAACTGGCGACCATCGGCACCTTGCTGGCCCACGTACGCCGCGGCGACATCGTCAGCGTCCACTCCCTGCGCCGCGGCGCGGCCGAAGCCATCGAGGCCATTGCCCACGGCGATGCCAAGTCCAGCAAAGTGATCGGCAAGGCCATCCGCGACATCGGCCTGCCTCCTGGCACCACCATCGGTGCGATCATCCGCGACGAAGAAGTCCTGATCGCCCATGACGACACCATGATCAAGACCGGCGACCATGTCATCCTGTTCCTGGTGGACAAGAAGCACATTCGCGATGTCGAGAAGCTGTTCCATGTGGGGTTGAGTTTCTTCTGATCTGGGATGTGCAGTGACAGAAAGGGCCTCATCGCGAGCAAGCTCGCTCCCACAGAGGATCGTCATTGCTCACAAATGTCGTGAGCAACCCCAACCCCCTGTGGGAGCGAGCTTGCTCGCGGTAGCTATCTAGCAGCCAACCGATCACCCCCTGACACAACAAATAAGGACGCCGCCATGCTCGATTCCCTGGAAAAAATGCTCGCCAAAGGCGTGGACAACCCCCTGCTGCGCTTCGGCCTGGGCAAAGGCTACCTGGACCTCGGCGAATTCCCCCGCGCCGCCGAACACCTCCAACGCTGCGTCGAACTCGATCCCAAATACTCAGCCGCGTGGAAACTCCTGGGCAAAGCCCACCAAGGCCAAGGCGACCTACCGGCCGCCCGCCAAGCCTGGGAACAAGGCCTCGAAGCCGCCCGCGCCCACGGCGACAAGCAGGCGGAGAAGGAAATGACGGTGTTCCTGAAGAAACTGGATCGCCATCCCTGAATCCACACAAAACCGCTTTTCGTGGCGAGGGCGCTTGCTCCCGCTTGAGTGCGCAGCACCCATAAAAAAAAGCGGCCAACCCTCTGGCCGCTTTTAGCCAGAACAAAGATTGCAAGCAATGAAGTTGGGTTTCGGGATAGTTGGCAACATCGTAGAGCGTCTGCTCCCGAATAGGCGGTTATATATATTCTAGTTGAATTTCAGTATGGGAACCTGTCCCTGACGGATCAAATATTTGTTTTCGCTCTTTTACACGGTACGATTTATCTCCCCAAAATCCCGTAACGATATCGCCAGGACATGGAATCATATCGCTGATAGCAGCGGTGTCATAATATTTATCTTTATTAGGCTCTACATAAGCCAACGTGATTTTATTAGGCATTTCCAGCTCCTCATGAGTTGGGTTGTGATTATCTTTGGTACAACCTTTCCAAACCTTGAAGGAAGCCACTGTGAACCGGAGTTCTCTATGCTATGCGCTGATGCATCCAATTTTCATGGCTTTCCATATTGTAGCGCTCCTGGGCTTAACCGATAGCGGTTAATTCTATTGAAGCTCAATAGAAATGTTAGAGCCTGTGCCCTCTTTAGAGAAAACATATGTTCTCTCTTTGACTGTATATGTTGCATTTCCCCAATATCCCCAGACCTTATCTCCAGGGCTGGGTAGCATCCAGCTAATGAAGGCGGAACTGTCAATTGGGATTTGATTTGGGGCTCTCAGAACCACTCTCATTTTAAATTCCTCACTGGTTGGATTTGGTCTTTAAGCACAAGCTTTCTGTCCCTGGACAGAAACGCTCTATATAGGGTTTTTTTGCTGTGCACCCTCATTCAAGATTAAAGGAAAGCCGCCGTCTCCTGTCAGAGATAACAGTAGTGACGAACGGTTCAAACGCTTGGATGCAAATCAAACGTGACGACTCCACTGGCCTTTTGGCGCTGGGTCGCCTATGCGGTGTTCAATGCATGATCAAAGCAACCGCTTTTAAGGTATACGGATAGAAGTTTGGTGCTCATGCCATCCTGTGGCGAGGGGATTCATCCCCGCCAGGCTGCGAAGCAGCTATCCCAATTCACGTATTGACATATCGGAAAATCTCGATATCCTCGCCACATGGACCTACTCGAAATATTCAAAGCCCTCTCAAACCCGACACGTCTCCAAATCCTGAAAGGTTTGAAGGATCCGGCAAAGAACTTCCCCCCGCAGGATGAGGGTGACGTTCACACGGTCGGCGTTTGCGTCAGCAGTATCCAAGAAGGGATCGGCCTGTCGCAGTCGACGGTGTCCGGTTATCTGGCTACGTTGCAACGGGTGGGTCTGGTCGAAGTCAGGCGCATCGGCCAATGGACCTATTACAAACGCAATGAAGCAACCATCAGTGCTCTCGCCGAGATCATTGGGAAAGACCTGTAGCGTTTTTTTACCATAGGATATCGAGATATTCCGATATCCCTTTTTGTCGATACGAGGATTTACTATGAAAGCGATGATGCTTAAATCATTCGGCGGTCCTGAATCGTTCGAACTCCGCGACGTGCCCAAGCCCGTTCCGCAAGCGGGGCAAGTTCTGGTCCGCGTACACGCCACTTCCATCAACCCGCTGGATTACCAGATTCGACGCGGCGACTATCCCGACCTGGTGCCACTGCCGGCCATCACCGGCCACGACGTATCCGGCGTGGTCGAAGCCGTCGGGCCCGGTGTGACCGCCTTCGCGCCTGGAGACGAAGTCTGGTACACCCCGCAGATTTTTGAAGGGTCAGGCAGCTATGCCGAGTACCACGTCGCGGCTGAAAGCATCGTCGGAAAGAAACCGCCCGAGCTGAGCCATCTTGAGGCCGCAAGCCTGACCCTGGTGGGCGGGACGGTGTGGGAAGCGCTGGTGGTGCGCGCGGCGCTCAGGGTCGGCGAGAGCATTCTTGTCCACGGCGGCGCTGGAGGCGTCGGGCATGTCGCGATCCAAGTGGCGAAAGCCATGGGCGCCCGGGTGTTCACGACTGTGCGCGAAACAAACGCTGAGTTTGCCCGCAACTTGGGCGCCGACGTGATCATCGACTACGAAAAAGAAGATTATGTCGACGCTGTTCTTCGGGAAACCGCTGGCCGCGGCGTGGATGTTGTATTCGACACCATTGGCGGCAACACACTGTCCCGCAGCCCCGAGGTCCTCGCCCAACTGGGCCGCGTCGTCTCGATCGTGGACATCGCCCAGCCACAAAACCTCGTCCAGGCCTGGGGCAAGAACGCGAGCTATCACTTCGTGTTCACCCGCCAAAACCGCGGCAAGCTCGATGAGCTGAGCGCATTGATAGCCCGCGGTCAGTTGCGCCCACATGTCGGCGCCGTCTATTCGCTGGCCGACATTCCCCTGGCCCATGCCCGGCTGGAAAGCCCCAACAACGGTCTTCGAGGAAAAATCGCGATTGCCGTCGAGCCATCGCTCATTCCGTAAGTGCGGACTTTAACCCATTCAGAGGTGCGTCATGGTTTACGAAATCGCTGTGCTTCCTGTTCACAAAGAACGCATTGAAACGTTCCGCCGCGCATTTGCCGAGGTCGCTCCATTGCTCACCCGCGCCAAGGGGTACGGCGGCCACATGCTGGCGCAAGGGATCGAAACCCCCGAGCAGTTCAACCTGATCGTGCGGTGGCAATCGCTGGAAGACCACACACCGGGCTTCGAAGCGAGTGAAGACCATCGGCTATTCATGATGGGGTTGGAGGAATATTTTTCGGAGGAGCCGAAGGTTTACCATGTTGAAGGGGGCAGCTTTTAGGGCTGACGAAGGGGGGCAGAAAATAAATCTGGCCCCCCTATTTTTTAGTAAAAATCATAATAAAGCGCCCACTCCCCAGTTTCATTGTGCTTCCAGAACATCAGGCTCCCACTGTCGACCACATTCAGATTGATCTTCGCATCCGATGAGATCTGGAACACAAACTCGAAGCCTTCACCCGGATCAACACCCGACTGGCAAAATGAAGGGTAACCGCCGAACTTGTGTTCGTAGGTGTGGGTGACCAAGTCGTAATAGCTCTGTATCTCGCCCGCGCGTTCCAGCGTGAGGATTGCTTGCTCGAGGTCCTCCGGGACACCACCGCCATCCCACAGTGGAAAGTCCTCCGGCACCGCTTGCGCTGTCAGCGGGAAGGGTTTGAGGAATGTACCTTCCACCGGCAAAGACTTGCGCACCAGCACATCATCTGGCCCATATTCGCGGATGACCCAATTATTCCCCATTGGCTCAAAGTGCTCGGGGAACGGGTTTGAAATGAACACCGTCAATACACGAACTCCCGCCAGCAGCGGGCTGTGGACGGGCAGGGCAGGCAGGTAAAACTGCGCATAGGGGAGCAACGGTTGCCCCGCCTGATTGGTGGGTACATCTTCATCAGGCCGGAACAGAAAGACGTTGCCCAGCCAGCTTTCCTCATCGGTGCCGGCAGGACGAAAGCCGCCGGCAATGAGCTTCACGGCGGGGCGGGCCAGGCGTTGCTTGATTTCCTGGATGTCCATGGCGATGTAAACCTCCTTTTTTACTACAGGTATTAAGGCCGCAGATTGGCAGTGTACGAGGGTGGATAGCAGCGCTTTTCTGCCCAGGCTAGGCCGCATTAGCGTTCTTCACGGATAAGAGGGTGGGCCTTCCTCCACTCCCTCGGGCCAATGACTTTCCCGAGGGCTCCTAGCGTACCTGAGTGTTATCGATACCGGCTCGGCCAGTGGTAAGGAAACGATAGAGCCCGAGGGCAAGGCTGCAAAGTCGGCGGATTCTGGTGCAGTTGCAGGCAAAGGCGCGGGGATACGTGGCTTGGAGGTTCAGTGCTCAGGTCCTGGCTTGGCCCAAAGAAGGAGCAAGCATCCATGCGAATGCTATTGAACGGGTAAATATGAAAATAAATCTGTTCCCTTATTCCCTTATTCAACCGTGGAAACCAGGAACGACTTTTTCAACAGAATCGGCCAGAAGCGGACACTGGGTTGACTCCCCATCCCTATAAATAACAGCATGCAGGTCGTCCCCAGCCTATACAGGGGGGGCGATGCCCCTTACCAGCCTGAGTTTTTTATTGATAGCCAAGGACGAGAAATGGACGTTCACTCCCCGGACATAGCTGAAGAGTTGGAGGATGAGGGCAGTGATCTCGTCTTCCCGGAGCCTGAGTCCCGCAGCTTGGCCGCCAGTGCGCACCTCCTGGATTCGGGACGCGATCAGCCTTACCAGGTCACTTATCGCCTCGCCACTGACCAGCAGATCAAAGGGCTTTTTCGTAGGAAAAGGCCAGAAGGGGATTTGCTGCAGCCTTCGAATTTTCTCGGTCGTCCTTGCTATGAGCTCTGGACCAAAGGTTCGCTGGCCGGCGTTGCTGTGCTGGGTTTCTCCGGCATGGAGTTCTCTGACGAAATCTATCTCACTGTCACACTAGATGCGGTGTATCTCGCCAATAGCAGTCGTGGTACGGGGCTGGTCTACTCCTTTTTGGAGGATGTGGCAAAAGCGGCATACCTAGTGTCGATGGCGCCCCTTGCCGGGCCTGGTCGCGAGTTACCAAAGAAGCTAGTCAACCTGACCATTACGGCAGAGCTACATTCAGATGGCGGGCAGAGTGCTGTGAGGGCACTAGGCGATTCGCTTTCATGGATGTTCTCGCTGAGTGGGTTCCCGTCTCTAAAGATCGTTGTTGAGGACAGCAATTTCTAGAGCGCAACACACGATGAAACCGATGTGATCCAGGAGTTCTTAGGGGGATTCTGGTGGACAGGGTCGACTGAAGACAGGCTAAGTAGTTCTGCATCGGGGACAGACCACGATTATGCGCTGGGGATGGGGTAGGTCATGAAGCGGCGGAGGTTTGAGTCGGTTGGCTGAGGAGAAGAAGGAGGCAGACTGAATTGTTAATCACGCAGCGGTTTTGCCGGAACCTGGACTTTTCGCGACGAATTCACGCAAGGCGCCTCCCCAATACTCGACAGAAATTGCCGGGTCTGGCGATTGGATCGTAGACAGACGACACGACAGGTTGATGGGGCCGTTGCCGCGAGCTGCTTCATCTTGGCACGCGCCGATTTACGGGTAGTCCACATGAAGTTGAAAAATTCCGGGAGTTTCCCTAGCTGCTCTGGGCAATCCTCCGGAAGGTCGGGGCGAGGGCGGCCTCGCTGGATCAAAGTCCTGAGAAGCACACGCCAAAACCGAAGCACCGGTGATCGATCAATCCATATTAAGAGATCGGCTCTGGCAATCCGGTTGTCCCAAGTGGCCGAATGACCGCCTTCAAAAATCCACTGATCGCGAGCCTCGACCTCGTGACAAAGGCGGGTCTTCTCATCTGCGTTTCGCTCGACCCAGCCCGGTTGCCAATGGATCGTGTCGATATGGATGACTGGCAGACCGGTGTGTTTGCCCATTTCCCGAGCCAGCGTACTTTTTCCTGATCCTGGCTGGCCGACGATCATGACGCGCTGCATGGGAGCTCCTGCTCTTTTAACCTCCTGATGATAATACGGGGCCGTGGGATCATCATCCAGGCTCCCTCATCAAGTTGAAAAAAGGGACAATGTCAGAAAATAAATGCGTCCCCTTTTTACTTTTACGCTTTTTACGTCATTAATGTTCCTAAGGGTATGGCTTTATGGAAGCTCGCAGAACATGTAAGTTCGGAAACAATATAAAAAACTGACAATTCTGACAGTAGTCAGATACGACCGAGTCCGGCACTTTCTAGGTTCATTTACTGCATGGGAGTGCAGGGTCATGAGCTCAAAAGACAAAAAGGTCGATGTGGGTTTTAAAGGTCAATCGGAGGCTAAGCTCCACCCGGAGGCGGAAAGTTCGGATACCGAGGGCGAGGCGGAGGCTACGGTCAAGCCGGAGGCGGTCGTTCCGGATTTCAAGGGCCTGGCAAAGACCCCGTTCAAGCCGAAGACGACCCCCGAGCCTTAGTCGTCATATCGGGCAAGGGCTAAGAAATGGAGGATATTTAGAGCCTATTCGTCCGCTTCCAGGGACGAAAAAACGAGAAACCCGACGCAAGGCGTCGGGTTTCTCGTTAGCGAACAAAATACTATTGGCGCGGTTCTACGTTATCCAACACCCGATTCGCCAACAACGAACTCAGCTCAATCAACTGCTGAATCCCCTGAGCCACATGACGCCTCGATCCATCCAGATCAAACGCCAGATCACTCACCATCGCATCAGCGGAAGCCAGCGTCTCACTGAGATTAGCGAGCAAGCATTCGTCATCGAGGCCTTTCACGACGGTGAAGAGTTGGCCCGGTTTGGTGTCGTCTTGAGATTTTTCCGATTTTGGTAGCAAGTAGTGATCGAGCACGCGTTTGGTGGTTTCGTCTTGCTGCTTGGCTTTGGATTTTGCGGACTGTGCTGTGGAATCTGCTTCTGGGGGATTCGGAGTAGCTTTGAACATTGGTGTGATCCTCGTAAGGAGCCGCTCCATCTCGCTACTAAACGGAAGGGTGGCGGCTGTGCGCAAGTTAGTAGACCGGCGAATCACACCAAAACCGGCGCGCCCGAAGGCGCCATGCGCACAGCCACCATCAAGAACAGGCAAATGCCTGACTGATGAGACTTGTACAACCGAGGTGTGAACCGGGCTACTAAACCCGACCACTGATGGGCAGTGGCAGGGAAACAATAGAACCCCGGGACAAGGCGCACAAGCGGGCGGATTCTGGCGTAGTTGTAGGCAAAGGCGCAAGGATGCGTGGGTTGGTGGAGGTGTGTAGGTGGGGGCTGTAGGAGCCGGGTTTACCGGCGATGCGGGAGACTTGTTTTGGTCTGGAACCGTGTCGATTTCATCGCGAGCAAGCTCGCTCCCACAGGGATTGGGAGCTGTTGCAGATGCTGTGTTCACCACCACCCGGTGTGGGAGCGGGCTTGCTCGCGAAGAAGGCGGCACATTCAATATTGATGCAAGCTGACCCGCCGCTTTCGCGAGCAAGCCCGCTCCCACAGAGAGATTGGGGGCTGGAGGCCTCTCGCCCCTCGCTCTGAACCCGGCCATCGCGTTGTGCCATGTTGATCGTGTTCCGCTTTTTGGGGGCTGCTGCGCAGCCCAGCGGGAGCAAGCTCCCTCGCCACAATGGATTTCCTCACCACAAGGAATCGGCATGGCTTAGCTGAGCGGCATGCCCCTGGGAGGGCTATTTGCGCTTCAGCATCTCCGGCAACTGCGCCACCAGCTTCTGATTATTCAACGGCGCACGAATAAACCCGCGTTGGGTGCCGTCCGGCCCGATCACCGCAAGGTTGCCACTGTGATCAACCGTGTAGTTGGGCTTGCTGGTATCCGCCGGAATAAACGGAATGCTCACCGCATTCGCCAGTTTCTGCAGGTCTTCGACAGACGAGGCAGTCAGGCCGATGAACTGAGGATCGAAGTACCCCAGGTACTGCTTCAGCTGCTTGGGCGTGTCGCGGTTCGGGTCGACGCTGACCAGTACGATCTGCAACTTATCCACAGCCTCTTTCGGCAACTCGCTCTTGATCTGGCGCAGTTGGGCGAGGGTGGTGGGGCAGATGTCCGGGCAGAAGGTGTAGCCGAAGAACAGCAGGCTCCATTTATCCTTCAAACCATCGATTGCCACGGGCTGGCCGTCCTGGTCGGTCATTTTCACGTCCGGCAGGTTGCGGCTCTGGGGCAGCAGGATGATGCCGGCGTCGATCAGCGCGGTCGGGTCGCCCTGGCCTTTGCCGGACAGCACCTTGTTGATGGTCAGGCCGAGGATCAGCGCGATCACGGCCACAAGGATGAAGACGGTTTTCTGGGTTCGAGTCATAGGCTCAACAGTAAGTAATGATCTACAAGCAGGGCGATGAATAGCAGGAACAAGTAGTAGATAGAGTACTTGAACGTATTGATCGCCGCGTGCGGCCGAGTGCCACGGTACAACACCACGGCCCATTGCAGGAACCGGGCGCCCAGTACGAGCGCGCAAACAAGATAGAGCATCCCGCTCATATGGATCACGAACGGCATCAGGCTCACCGCCAGCAGCACCAGGGTGTACAGCAGGATATGGATCTTGGTGTAGTGCTCGCCGTGGGTCACCGGCAGCATCGGGATGTCGGCCTTGGCGTATTCCTCTTTGCGGTGGATGGCCAGGGCCCAGAAGTGCGGTGGGGTCCAGGCGAAGATGATCAGCACCAGCAGCAGCGGTTCGGCGCTGACATGCCCGGTGGCCGCCACCCAGCCCAGCAGCGGTGGCGCCGCGCCGGCGAGGCCGCCGATGACGATGTTCTGCGGCGTCGCGCGTTTGAGGAAGCCGGTATAGACCACCGCATAACCCAGCAGTGAGGCAAGGGTCAGCCAGGCTGTCAGTGGGTTGGTGAAGGCCAGCAGCAAGGCTTGGCCGATCACGGCCAGGGCCAGGGCGAAGGTCAGTGCGGCGGCGGGGGAGATTCGCCCTTCGGCCAGTGGCCGTTTGTGGGTGCGGGCCATGACTGCGTCGATGCGCCGGTCCACCACATGGTTGACCGCCGCCGCGCCGCCGGCACACAGGGCGATGCCCAGGTTGCCGAACACCAGCACCGTCCACGGCACGCCGGCGCGGGTGGCGAGGAACATGCCCACCAGTGAGGTGATCAGCATCAGCACCACCACTTTGGGCTTGGTCAGCTCCAGGTAATCGCGCCATATCGCTTGGCTGTGGCGTTCACCGGTCAAGGTTGCCATGGCATCTCTCCTTTTATTGTTAGGGGGCTGGCGCCGTGTTTATGCGGGTTGAACCGCCAGCGCAGCGGGACTTGATGCTTGACCCGGACCAGGCTGGTACGGGCGTGATAGTTGACCAATACCAGGGTCAGCAGCAACGCGGCGCCCCCGGCGTTGTGGGCGACGGCCACCGGCAACGGCAGATGGAACAGCACGTTGCTGATGCCCAGGGTGATCTGCGCGGCCAGTGCCGTCAGCACCAGCCCGGCCAGGCGGGTCATGCCGACGGTCTTCAATTGCCAGGCCAGCCCCATCAGCACCACCGTCACCAGCAAGGCGCCGATGCGGTGGGTCAGGTGGATGGCAGTGCGGGCGTCGCTGTCGAGCTGCCCGCCCAGGTAGTTCGGCCCAATGTGTTGGGTCAGGTGGAAGCCGTTGGCAAAATCGGCCGGTGGCAGCCATTGGCCGTGGCAGGTGGGGAAATCGATACAGGCCACGGCGGCGTAATTGGAACTGACCCAGCCGCCGAGGGCAATCTGGCCGATCACCAGCAACAGCCCGGCGGTGGCCCAGTGTTGCAGGCGTTTGGGCACGGTCAGCGCCGGCAGCACGCCGGACAATCGCAAGGTCAGCAGGAACAGCAGGCTCAACGTCGCGAAGCCGCCCAGCAAATGTCCGGTGACCACCTGCGGCCACAGTTTCAGGGTCACGGTCCACATGCCGAACGCGGCTTGCGCAAACACCACCGCCAGCAGGAACAACGGCAACTTCAATGGCTGGCCCGGGCGGTGGCGGTTCATCCAGGACCGTGCCGCCAACGCGACGATCATCAAGCCCAGGGTCCCGGCGAAGTAGCGATGGACCATCTCGTTCCAGCCCTTGTGGGCTTCCACCGGGGCATCGGGAAAGTGCAACTCGGCATGGGCCAGTTGGGCTTCGCTCTTGGGCACGCTGATGAACCCGTAGCAACCGGGCCAGTCCGGGCAACCCAGGCCGGCGTGGGTGAGCCGGGTGTAGGCGCCCAGCAGGACGACGATCAGTGCCAGCAGCGTGGCAAACAGCGCGAGGCGAAATCCAGGTTTGGCCATGTCGATGCCCTCATCCGATGTTCGACAGTTTCAGCAAGTGGCGCAGGTCGTTGAGCAGGTCCTTGCCCTTGACCCGGGCGTCGTAGCGCAGCACCAGATTGCTGTGGGGGTCGATGATCCACAGTTGGGCGCCACCGGAGCCCTGGGCGCCTTTCTGATAGGCCGGCAGGTCCAGTGGGTAGCGTTGAAGTTGCGGGTATTCGCGTTGCAGTTGAGCGTCGTACTCGGCGTCCAACGGTTGCGCCACCGCCAGGGCATGGCTGGCGCGAGAGGCTTCGCGGCCCAGGCCGATCTGGACTTGCCGGGCCAGGTACACCAATTGCCGGCAATCCACCGAGCATTCCTGTGGCGCCGTGACCAGGATCTGCCAGCGCTGTTCATCGGCCTGCACGCCAATCTCGGCGCGGGTCTGGCCGGTGCCGATCAGTTCGCCGTGGTAGCTGCGGCTGTCGGGCACCCAAAACTGGAATTTGTACATGCCGGTGGCCAGGATCATCGGGCCGATCACCCCCAGCAAGATCAGCAGCAATTGCACGCGGCCCTTGCGACGGTTGTGTGCCGCGGGCGCCTCAGACGTGTTGGTTGGATTCATGGTGCTTCCCATGGTGTCTCCCTGCGTTGTGCCATCCGAGATAAAGAAAAAGGCCGAACAGGGCCGCCGCCATGGCGAACCACTGCACGGCATAACCGAGGTGTTTTTCCGGGCTCATGGCTACCACCGGCCAATCGGTGCGGTAGGCGCCGGGGCCGTTTTGTTGGCGCATTTCATAGGCGAAGCCACTGCGACCCAGGTCGGCCCAGAGCTTGTCCGGCTCGATGGCGGTAACCAGTCGCGGCCAGGGGGCGCCCGTCGGGTCGGGGTGGAGCTGGAACGTCGCGCCCGGTGCGACATAGACCCAGGCCTGGAGGCTGACGGGTTGTTCCGGCGTGTCGAAGACCGGCGGGGTGCGCCGGTCCGGCCAGAGCAGCCAGCCGCGATTGACCAGCAGCCAGAGCCCGGTCCGGTGGTCGAGGAACGGTTGCAGCAACTCGACGCCGACCTTGCCGTCGTGTTGGCGGTTATCCAGCAGGATGCTGTGTTCGGCGTCGAACTGGCCCTGCAGCGTGACCGCTCGAAAGGCCGGGTCGGTGGTGTGCGCCAGCTCGGTGCTGTCCATCGGCGGCGCCACGCGGCGCTCGGCGTAAGTGTCCATGAGCACACGCTTCTGTTCGCCCCGGCTCAATTGCCAGAACCCCAGGCACACCATCACCGGCACCAGCACGGCCACCACCAAAGACGGCACGATGCCCGGCCGGAAACCTTTCATGGCGCCGTCCGAAAGCGGTTCATCGGGATAGCTATACTCACGTGCATCGCGTCCCTCCGGAGTGTTCCTGATGCTAAAAGCAGCCATCGTCCTGATGCTGATTGCCACGATTGCCAGCCTGTTCAGTGGCCTGTTTTTTCTGGTCAAGGACGACAGCGATTCCAATCGCCTGGTTATCGCCCTGGCGGTGCGGGTCAGCCTGGCCGCTGTCACCGTCGGCTTGATCGCCTGGGGTTTCTTCAGCGGCCAGTTGGTGTCTCACGTGCCTTGGTGAGGGCTGTTCAGAGCACGTAGACGAAGATGAACAAGCCGATCCACACCACATCGACGAAGTGCCAGTACCAGCTCGCCGCCTCGAAGCCGAACTGGTGCTCGTTGTCGAAGTGCCCGCGCATGATGCGCATCAGCATGACGAACAGGATGATCGTGCCGATGGTGACGTGGGCGCCGTGAAAGCCCGTGAGCATGAAGAAGGTCGCGCCGTAGACGCCGGAGCCCAGGGTCAGGCCCAGTTCTTTATAAGCGTGGATGTATTCCTCGGCCTGGAAGCCCAGGAAGGCACAACCCAGCAGGACGGTGATGGCCAGCCAGATCTTTAGCGCGCCGCGATGACCTTTTTTCAGGGCATGGTGGGCGATGGTGACCGTGACGCTGGAGCTGACCAGCAAGATGGTGTTGAGCAGCGGCAAGCCCCAGGGGCTGATGACGTCCTTGGGCGCCGGGAAGAGTTTCGGGTCGGGGTTGTTCAGCAGCGGCCAGGCGAACTCGAAGCTCGGCCAGAGCATGTGTGACAGGCCCTTGGTGCCTTCGCCCGCCAAGCCCGGTGCGGAGATCATGCGCACATAGAACAGGGCGCCGAAGAACGCGATGAAAAACATCACCTCGGAAAAGATGAACCAGCTCATGCCCCAGCGGAACGAGCGGTCGAGCTGGGCGCTGTACAGCCCGGCGCGGCTTTCCTTGATCACCGCGCCGAACCAGCCGAACAGCATGTAGGCCACCAACAGGCCGCCGACGAAAAAGATCAGCGGGCCGTGGGATTCGGGCCGGGCGGCTTTCAGGTCATTGAACCAGGTCGCCAGGCCGTACACCGTGACGAACATCCCGACCGTGGCGATGATCGGCCATTTGCTCTGGGCCGGAACGTAATAGTGTTCGTGAGTTGCCATTTATTGTTCTCCTTATCGGGCACGCTATCGGTCAGTGTTTAAAGCCACCGGTGGATGACGAGCGGTGATGTCGAACAGCGTGTAGGACAGCGTCAGATGCTTCACTTCCTTGGGCATGTCCCGGTCAACGATGAAGCGCATGGGCATTTCGATGCGTTCGCCGGGTTGCAGCACTTGCTGGGTAAAACAAAAGCATTCGGTCTTGTGGAAATACGCCGCCGCGGTGCTGGGTGCGATGCTCGGAACCGCCTGGGCACTCATCGGCCGGTCGGTGGGGTTGTGGGCGACAAACACCATTTCGTTCACCGCCCCCGGCTGGACCACCAACTGATCGCCCTTGGGGTAGAAGTCCCAGGGCATGTCCACCGAATTGGTCGACAGGAACTGCACGCGAACCTGGCGCGATTCATCGACGGTCTGCTCGCCTTCGTATTGCCCGGCGGTCTTGCCGTTGATGCCGAACGCCTTGCACATCACGTCGTAGATCGGCACCAGGGCAAACCCGAAGACGAACATGGCCACCACCACCACCAGCAGGCGGGTGACCAGTTTTTTCATCGAAATCGAATCAGCCATGGACGCGGCTCCTTGCACCGAACCCTGTGGGAGCGGGCTTGCTCGCGAAGAACGATGACGCGGTGTTTCTGTTAGACCGCGTCGTCTGATTCGCGAGCAAGCCCGCTCCCACACAGGTCCTCTGTGTCATCTCATTTCACTTCCGGCGGCGTGGTAAAGGTGTGATACGGCGCCGGCGACGGCACGCTCCACTCCAGCCCTTCGGCACCGTCCCAAGGCTTGGCCGGTGCGGGTGGGCCGCCGCGGATGGTCTTGATCACGATGAACAGGAAGAAGATCTGCGTGGTGCCGAACATGAATGCGCCAATGGACGAGACCATGTTGAAGTCGGCGAACTGCAGGTTGTAGTCGGGGATCCGCCGGGGCATGCCCGCCAGCCCGACGAAGTGCATCGGAAAGAACGCCATGTTCATCCCAATGAACGACAGCCAGAAGTGCAGCTTGCCGAGGGTTTCGTCGTACATGTGGCCGGTCCATTTCGGCAGCCAGTAGTAGGCCGAGGCGAAGATCCCGAAGATCGCGCCGGGCACCAGTACGTAGTGGAAATGCGCGACCACGAAGTAGGTGTCCTGGTATTGGAAGTCCGCCGGGGCGATGGCCAGCATCAGCCCGGAGAAACCGCCGATGGAAAACAGGATCACGAACGCCACGGCAAACAGCATCGGCGTCTCGAAGGTCAGCGAGCCTTGCCACATGGTGCTCGCCCAGTTGAACACCTTCACCCCGGTGGGCACGGCGATCAGCAGGGTGGCGTACATGAAGAACAGCTCGCCCACCAACGGAATGCCGACCACGAACATGTGGTGCGCCCAGACGATGAACGACAGGAACGCGATGGCGGCCGTGGCGTAGACCATCGAGGTGTAGCCGAACAACGGCTTGCGCGAGAACGCCGGGATGATCGAGCTGACGGCACCGAAGGCCGGCAGGATCATGATGTACACCTCGGGGTGGCCAAAGAACCAGAACACGTGCTGGAACAGCACCGGGTCACCGCCACCGGCGGCACTGAAGAAGCTGGTGCCGAAGTGGATGTCCATCAGCATCATCGTCACGCAGCCGGCCAGCACTGGCATCACCGCGATCAGCAGGAACGCGGTGATCAGCCAGGTCCAGACGAACAGCGGCATTTTCATCAGGGTCATGCCGGGGGCGCGCAGGTTGAGGATGGTGGCGATCACGTTGATCGCGCCCATGATCGAGCTGATGCCCATCAGGTGGATGGCGAAGATGAAGAACGTCACGCTTTCCGGCGCATAGGTGGTGGACAGCGGGGCATAGAAGGTCCAGCCGAAGTTCGGCCCGCCCCCCGGGGTGAACAGCGTCGACACCAGCATCAGGAACGCGGCCGGCAGCAGCCAGAAGCTGAAGTTGTTCATGCGCGGCAGGGCCATGTCCGGCGCACCGATCATCAACGGGATCATCCAGTTGGCAAGGCCGACGAACGCCGGCATCACCGCGCCGAAGACCATCACCAGGCCGTGCATGGTGGTCATCTGGTTGAAGAATTCCGGCTGCACGATCTGCAGGCCCGGCTGGAACAGCTCGGCGCGGATCACCATGGCGAACGAGCCGCCCAGCAGGAACATCGAGAAGGCGAACCACAGGTACAGCGTGCCGATATCCTTGTGGTTGGTGGTCAGCACCCAGCGCATCAGGCCCTTGGCGGGGCCGTGGGCGTGGTCGGCGCCGGCATGACCGTGGTCATCGATCACAGCACTCATGTCCTGTCTCCTTCGAACGAGTGGGCTGGACGGCGCGGGGCAATGAGCCCCGACCGGTTGCGGGAACAAGCGTCAGGCCGGCTCATTGGCTTTCCGCCTGTTTGAGTTCCAGCACTTCTTTCGGCGTCACCATGTCGCCCTTGTTGTTGCCCCAGGCGTTACGTTCATAGGTCACGACCGCGGCGATATCGACTTCCGACAATTGTTTGCCGAACGCGGCCATGGCGGTGCCCGGCTTGCCGTGGAAGACAATGCTCAGGTGATCGGCCTTGGGCCCTGTGGCGATTTTCGAGCCCTTGAGTGCCGGGAACATCGGCGGCAGGCCCTGGCCTTCGGCCTGGTGACAGGCCACGCAGGTGGTGTGGTAGACCTTGTCGCCGCGCTCAACGAGTTCTTCGCGCGTCCATTCCTTGCTGGTCAGCTCTTTAAGCTGCGCGGCTTCGGCCTTGCGTTCGCCCAGCCATTTCTCATAGTCGGGCTTGCTCTTGACCTCCACCACGATCGGCATGAAACCGTGGTCCTTGCCACACAGCTCGGCGCACTGGCCGCGGTACAGGCCGGGCTTGTCGACACGGGTCCAGGCTTCGTTGACGAACCCGGGGATCGCATCGCGCTTGACCGCGAAGGCTGGTACCCACCAGGAGTGGATCACGTCGGCGGAGGTCACCAGAAAGCGCACCTTGGCATCGACCGGCAGCACCAGTGGCTTGTCGACCTCCAGCAGGTAATGCTCGCCCTTGGCGCTCTGGTTATGGATCTGTTCGGCGGGGGTCGCCAGGTTGCTGAAGAACTCGACGTCCTGGCCCAGGTACTTGTAGTGCCATTTCCATTGATAGCCAGTGATCTGGATATCGATGTCCGACTCGCTGGAGTCGTACATCTTGATCAGGGTGGCGGTGGCGGGAATCGCCATCAGCACCAGGATCACGAAGGGCACGATGGTCCAGAGGATTTCAACGCGGGTGTTTTCGTGGAAATGCGCGGCATTCTGGCCGGTTGAGCGGCGGTGCATCATCATCGACCAGAACATGGCGCCGAAGACGATGATGCCGATGACCACACAGATCCAGAAGATGGTCATGTGCAGGTCGAACACTGCGTTGCTGATCTGTGTGGCTCCAGGCGCCATATTCACAGTCCAGGCCGCTTGTGCCTGGCTGAAAATCGACCACAACAGGAGGCCCATCCATACGTGTGGATGTCGCGTCATTGCGGGTTCCCCTTATCGTTCTTGTTATCCCGTAGGCGTAACGCCTGCGGCAAGGGATCGGCTACTTCAGACTACCAACTTGAACCGCCGCGCCTTGCTGCACATGCAATCGGGTGTCATCAGCTAACTCCATTCCAACCCGAGTATAGACAGCACCTGCAACCTCGCAACGCGATGGCGTAAATCGTTTGAAACAGCCGGGGCTTGCGCTAGAGCCCGCGAATGGAGAAGGATGCGAGCCTGAGTGATGGCAAACCGATATAACTGCGACGCAGCAAGGACGAGGCGGTTATGAAAAATAGGTCTTAGGAGTGTTTTTGGGCCAGCTAAGTTATGTCTTCCCTATTTCTTTGCCTTTGTTTCCTGGAGTTGTCATGAACACCGCCGCATTGCGCGAGCAGATCCAAAAAGCCCAACAACACGAAGCCGAGACCGGCCAGTTGACCCGTCAGTTGACGGCCCAACTGCCGAACCTGCACCGAGCCATTCAATTGCCGGACGCGAACGCCAACGACGTCCTGGCGCGTTTTGTCGCCGCCTACATTGATGAGGTCCCCGACCTGCTGGATGCAGCCAATGATGTCGCCAGGGAGGCGGGTATCGAGTCGCAGATCAAACCGGTACTGAAGATTGCCGAACAGTACTTCCTCCAGCCGCCGACCATCATGGCCGGGCATGTCGGGCTCGACAGCCTCCTGGACGAAGCCTACCTGGCGCATCGGTTCGTCGAAGAGGTCAACGACCTGTACATCAAGCATTTCGGCCAGCCATTGATCCCCTTGGACATGACGGTCGCCAATCTGATCGCCCACCAGTTGATCGGTGAGGCATTTGCCAACCAACTCGATGAAGTGGTCCATCACACGTTCGATGAGATGCTCAACGACGAGACGTTTGCATTGGAGTCGGTAGAAACCTACCGCGAGAAGCTCAGCAGCCCGGAAACCGGCGCGGCCTGGAAGCGCTGGCCGTGCATGTCCCGTCGTCTGGGCGTGGGATTGGAGCTGGATCAGCCGGCGGCTTGATTCGGCCGAAACACATAACCCCTGTGGGAGCGGGCTTGCTCGCGAAAGCGGTGTATCGGTTAGCGAATGAGGTGCCTGACACTACGCCTTCGCGAGCAAGCCCGCTCCCACATTGAATCCGGGTGGTTCACAAAATAGGTGTCCAGCAACAGCCCCTGTGGGAGCGAGCTTGCTCGCGATTGCATTGGACCAGCAACATCACAGTTGCCTGACACCGCCATCGCGAGCAAGCTCGCTCCCACATTGAATCCGGGTTGTTCATAAAGCGTGTGTCCAGCAACAGTCCACTGTGGGAGCGAGCTTGCTCGCGATTGCATTGGACCAGCAACATCACAGTTGCCTGACACACCGCTATCGCGAGCAAGCTCGCTCCCACAGGGTTTCTTGGGTGTCAGGCGGACGCCGCGCCAACCCCCACGGTCGTGCGCAGCCGCCCCTCCAACCTGCGCTTGAGCCCACGGGATTCGATCAGCAGCTTCGAACCCTTGCTGGCGTTCGCCCGGCCCCATTCTTCCAGCAACTCCAGGCACGAGTGGTCGATGTAGCTCAGGTTATTGAGCGGCACATGCACGGTCGCGCCGGTGGGTATGGTGCTCAGTACCTGGGTCAATGCCGGCACCTTGAGGAAGGTGGCCGCCCCGACCAGGCGCAGTTCCATCTCGCCTTCCTGGGGCAGGTCGATCAGGCTGATTTTCAGGCGCGAGGCTTTCCAGGCCAGTTTCGCCAGGGTCAGGCCGAAACCGATCAGCACGCCGGTCAGCAGGTCGGTGAAGATGATCGCCAACGCCGTCGCGGCGTAAACGAACATCGGCATCCGGCCATAACGGCCCAGGCTGCGAAACGCCTTGAGGTCCACCAGTTTGAAACCGGTGTACACCAGCACACCCGCCAGGCTCGCCACCGGAATGCTTTGCAGCACGCTGGACAGGAACAATACGAACAGCAGCAACCACAGGCCGTGGAAAATCGTCGACATCCGCGTGGTGGCCCCGGCCTGGACGTTGGCCGAGCTGCGCACGATCACGCCGGTCATCGGCAGAGCGCCGAGTAGGCCGCAGAGCATGTTGCCGACACCTTGCGCCGACAGCTCCCGGTCGAAGTCCGCACGTTCACCGCTGTGCATGCGATCGACGGCGGCCGCTGACAGCAGGGTTTCGGCGCTGGCGATGAAAGCCACCGCGAACGCGGCGATCAGCAGCGTCGGGTCGGCCAGGTTCAGCAGGTCCGCCGGGCGCAGCCAATCAATGGCTTCGGCCATGTTCTCCGGCACTTCCACACGCTTGACCTGCAAGGCCAGCAGCAGGCTGGCGACGGTTGTCAGGCCGACACCCAGCAAGGCGCCAGGAATGAAGCGCAAGCGGTGGGGGCGAAACTTTTCCCACAGCCACATCACCGCAATCGTCGACAGACCGAGCAGGCCCGCCTGCCAGCCGAAGGACGGCAGGGCCTGGGCCACCGCCGCCGGGAACGCCGCCAGGTTATCCAGCCCGGAGGGCTTGGGCGCGGCGTCGAGCATCACATGGACCTGGGACAGGATGATCAGTACGCCGATACCCGCGAGCATGCCGTACACCACGGCAGGCGCGGTGACCCGGAACCAGCAGCCCAGGCGAAAACGCCCGGCCAACAATTGCAGCAGACCGGCCAGCAACAGGATCGGCCCGAGCATCGCCACGCCATGCTGGCGCACCAGCTCGAACACCAACACTGCCAAGCCGGCGGCCGGGCCGCTGACTTGCAGCTTCGAGCCGGCCAGGAAACCCACCACCAGACCACCGACGATCCCGGTAATCAAACCTTTGGCCGGCGGTAGGCCAGAGGCGATGGCGATACCCATGCACAAAGGCAGGGCCACCAGAAACACAACCACCGAAGCCAACAGCTCCCGTGGCAGAACAGCTTTTAATTGAGCAGCACGCATGGCAACTCTCCCGAAGTTTTCTTCAGGCATGGCGAGGCCCTGCCGCGCAAATGGCGGCAAGGCTTGAACCACACAAGTTTAAGAGTGGTTAGAAGCGCGCTTTGGGCGTCGCCACCGGTATCGGATGGCTGCCATCGAGCGGCAGGAAACGTCCCTGGTCCGCGTCAAAGGCTTTGATCTCGCTGGTCTCGATGTTGTACACCCAGCCATGGATGAACAACTGACCGCTGGCCATGCGCGACGCTACCGAGGGATGCGTTCGCAAATGCTGCAGCTGCGCGATCACGTTTTCTTCGGTGAGGACGGGCATGGTCTGTTTTTCGTCGCCGCACGGACAGTTGTCATGGACCATGGTCTTGGCCACTTCGGCGTGGCGCAGCCAGGCCTTGACCGTGGGCATTTTTTCCAGGGTGTCGGGGTTGAGCACGGCACGCATGGCGCCGCAGTCGGAATGGCCACAGACAATGATGTGTTGCACACCGAGGGCCAGCACGGCGTATTCGATGGCGGTGGAGACGCCGCCGTTCATCTGCCCGTAAGGCGGTACGACGTTGCCGACGTTACGGGTCACGAACAGGTCGCCGGGGGAACTATGGGTGATCAACTCGGGCACGATGCGCGAATCGGCGCAGGTGATGAACATCGCCCGGGGTGCCTGGGCGGTGGCGAGTTTCTTGAAGAGTTCTTCCTGTTGCGGAAAGATCTCGTGATGGAAATGCAAAAAGCCGTCAACAATATGCTGCAGCGCTGCATCGGCGGTTTCCGCCTCGGGTTGGGCTGAAGCCGACGCAGCCAACGGCTGTTTATCCTTGTCACTCATGATTCATCCTCTTTTGAGACGCCAGTGGCTGGTTAAAATACGTCCAGGTCGGGTGTTCGACCTGTCAGTCACTTGCTGAACAAGGTAGCGGCCGAAACTTAACTCAAACTGAAATCGAAGGCTCTAGGACAATGATTTCAGAGGTGGCGAAACGCTGGCGCAGATCATGTCCAGAGCCATTCCAGGTTCAACTTTAATCAAATCAACGACATCTGTCGGCCCGGCGGACAGAAGGCATCGCAGTCAAGATTGTAGCCGTCGCGGCGGTCCAGTCCCAGGCGCTTGAGTGCCTTGGCGAATCGCTGGGCCAGCAGGTCGGCGAACGGGCCTTCTCCGCGCATCCGCGCCCCGAAGCGGCTGTCATACAGTTCGCCACCGCGGCTCTGGCGCACCAGGCTCAGTACGTGAGCGGCGCGTTGCGGGTAATGCGCCTGCAACCACTGCTCGAACAGCGGCGCGACTTCCAGCGGCAGGCGCAGCATGACGTAGGCGGCATTCTGCGCGCCGGCGGCGTGGGCTTCGGCCAGCAGGCTCTCGATCTCGCTGTCGTTGATCATCGGGATCATCGGTGCGCACAGCACCCCCACGGCAATCCCCGCCTCGCGCATGACCTTGATCGCCCGCAACCGTGCCTTGGGCGCCGCCGCGCGGGGTTCGAGAATGCGCTTGAGTTCATCGTCCAGGGTGGTGAGGCTGATCATCACGTGCACCAGGCGTTGTTGCGCCAGCTCGGTCAGCAGGTCCAGGTCGCGCAGGATCAGCGAACCCTTGGTGACGATGGTCACCGGATGCCGATAACGCAGCAGCACCTCGAGAATCCTGCGGGTTATCCGTTGTTCGCGCTCGATAGGCTGATAGGGATCGGTGTTGGACCCCAACGCGATCGGTGCGCATTGATAGCCGCGCCGGGACAATTGCTCTTCCAGCACATCGGCGGCATTGGTCTTGGCGATCAGCTTCGTTTCGAAATCCAGCCCCGGCGACAGGTCCCAATAGGCATGGCTGGGTCGTGCATAGCAGTAGATGCAGCCGTGCTCGCAGCCTCGGTACGGGTTGATCGAGCGGTCGAACGGGATATCGGACGAGGTGTTGCGGGTAATGATGGTCTTCGCCGTTTCGATGCGCACTTCGGTGCCCTGGGTCTGCGGGACTTCCTGATACCAGCCGTCATCTTCGGCCACCGAGCGACTCGGGGCGAAGCGGTTGTGCGGGTTGGTCGCGGTGCCGCGGCCGCGCGGTGGAAGGGTGGCTGGCATGGGAATACTCCGAAAGCTGTATGTGCATACAGTATTCGCTGTGTTCGATTAAGGCCAGTGCCATTCAGCAGCCCAAATAACGGATCGGCGTTCACAACGCTTTGACGTTCTGCTCACAGGCTTTTAACCGCAGCGAGCCGAGACTGAGCCTCCCGTGTTTCTTCATTTTCGGTCGTCCGTGCATGCTCAAGTTCTGCTCCCGTTCGTTGCTCTGCCTGGCCTTGCTCACCGCGCTGGCCGAAGCGCCCGCCCAAGCGGCCGATTCCCCTGAGACGAGACCCGCCGAATGGGCGCAGCCAGTGGAAAAGGACTACAACCTCTATCAGATGTCCCCCACGCTCTACCGCAGCTCCCTGCCGGACGGCGGGGCGGTGCCCTTGCTGACGAAGCTCAGGATCGGCACGGTCATCAGCTTCCTGCCGGAGTCGGACAAGCGCTGGCTGTCCACCCCCGGCATCGAGCAGGTGCAGTTGCCCTATCGCACCAATCACGTCGATGACAGCGACATACTCAGGGCCTTGCGCGCCGTCCAGGCGGCCGAAGCCAAGGGGCCGGTGCTGATGCACTGCAAGCACGGCTCGGACCGCACCGGGCTGGTGGCCGCCATGTACCGGGTGTTGGTCCAGGGCTGGAGCAAAGAAGACGCCCTGAACGAAATGACCGAAGGTGGCTTCGGTGACAGTCATCACTTCAAGGACGGGGTGCGCTACATGATGCAGGCCGACATCGACAAACTCCGCACGGCGCTGGCGAACGGCGATTGCAGCACCAGCGTCTTTGCCCTTTGCTCCCTGGAAAGCTGGGTCAATTCAACGACGCCGGCGCAGCACCTCGACCCCCAGGTGGCGCTGCCGCAGCATTGATCGGCGGCGTGCCGGTAAAGGCGGCGATGGATTCGGCCAATGGTCGCAAGTCGCCCGGGGCAAAAATGGTTTCGCGCAGTGCCCGGCCTGTTGCCGGGTTGAACAGCCCGTCACGCTGGAATCGCTGGAACACCTTGGCGGCCAGTGCCTTCGACCAGGCATAGGCGTAGATCCGCGCGCCATAGCCGGTCACCAGGTAATCCAGGCCATTGGGCCAGCGCTCGTTCGCGGACACCGGCAAATGCCCCACCTGCGCACTGGCTTGATCGAACACCTGCTGGACGGTCCGCCCATCGCCGTGGGTGCGGTGCAGCTCCATATCGAATAACGCGTTGCGCAACAGGACGGCGGTTTCCCAACTGGCCTGGGTGGTGGCAAAGGCCAGCAGTTGGCCGGCGACTTTGTCGGGCATCGTCGCCCCGGTTTGATAGTGCCTGGAGACCCGCACCAGGCATTGCCTGGAGAAGCACCATTGCTCGAACAACACCCCGGCAAATTCGGCGGTGTCGCGGGACAGGCCAGAGATGCCCGACAGGTCACGGTATTCGGCACGGGTCAGGACATGCTGCAGGCAATGACCGAACTCATGGAAAAGAATGCGCAGTTGCAGATGATCGAGCAGGACCGGGGCCGCCCCTACGCTGCGCGGTAGCCAGGCATGCAGCGTCGCAATGGGATGTCGCGGGCGGCCCTCGGCGGTGATGCGGCGGCTGCGCAGGGTGGTGGTATTGGGGTAACCGTCTCGGCTTGCATCCGAAAACGGATCGAAATAGAGGTAGCCAATGACCGATCCCCATTCGCTGACTTCGAAAAGGCGCACATCCGGGTGCCAGGTCGCCACGTCATGTCGCTCAGCGAAGCTCACCCCGAACAGCTCCGTCGCCATCAGCAATAGTTGTGCGAAGGTGGACTCCAAGGGGAACCAGACGCTCAGCGCCTCCTTGGAAAGGCCCGCGGCCTGCTGGCGAAGTTGATTCGCCAGGTAGGGGTAATCCCACGGCTGGAGTTCGTTGAAGCCCTGTTGCGTGGCAAAGGCCTTGAGCTGGCGCGCGTCCCGCTCGAAAGCGCCGTGCTGTCGTTTGAGTTGGGCCCGCAGGAACGCCAGGACTTCTTCGGTGGACACGGCTTGCTCGGGCTCGATCGCCATTTGAGCGAAATCCGAATAGCCCAGGGCGGTGGCGTACCGATGACGGTCTTCCAGCAGCTGCCTGAGGATGTCGCTGTTGTCGAAATGGCCCGCCTGGGGGCCTTGATCCGATGCGCGCGTGCTGTAGGCCTCGTACATCTGCTGACGTAGGGCGCGGTTGTCAGCGTATTGAGTGACGATGCCAAACGATTCTTCGCTGAGCGTCAGCAACCATCCCGGGCGCCCGGCGTCACGTGCCCGCTGGGCCATCTGTTGTTTGAAGCGCGACGGCAGTCCGCTCAACCGGGCTTCATCGTCAAACGCTTTGCTCCAGGCCTGATTGGCCATGTGCAGGTTCTCCAGGAATAACCCCTGGAGTTCGTCGATGCGCAACTTCAACAGATTCAGGTCGGCCGACAGGTGCTCTGCCGACCTGTTCTGGTGGAACTGGCCGAGGATTTTCTTCAGGACCCGTTTGCGAGCCGGGGCGAAATGCTCGGCGATCTGGCTGTCTGACAAGCGCTGGTAAAGCGTGAACAGCGTCGGGTGTTGTTGGAGTTCAACCTGGAAGTCATGCAGCCGTTCAGTGCATTCCAGGGACGCCTGCGCCCAGGCCGCCCCTGGCCTGGTCGTGGTCAGGAGATGCAGCAGATAGCCGAAGCTCTCCAGGCGCCCATGGATTTCGTCCATGGCCAGCACCAG
Source organism: Pseudomonas sp. NFACC56-3 (assembly GCF_900100025.1). Classification (NCBI taxonomy): domain Bacteria; kingdom Pseudomonadati; phylum Pseudomonadota; class Gammaproteobacteria; order Pseudomonadales; family Pseudomonadaceae; genus Pseudomonas; species Pseudomonas sp. NFACC56-3. Next base: position 136,138 of record NZ_FMTK01000016.1, read on the forward strand.
GTCATCCCAGGTGGGAAAGGGGGTCTGGGTCTTGATGATATCGGCCACTTGGGCTCGACTTTCCACCAGGATCCGGTCCAGGGCCGGCGCGAAATGCCGGGCCTGGATGTGGGCAAACGGGGGCAGGTCATAGGCCTGCAACAGCGGATTGTCAGCGTCGAGCATGGGAACCTTCCTGTCAGTCTGTACATGCTGGACAGTCTGTAAAGGAAGGGCCCGGGCCCGGTGGTAAATATGTATCGCTTCCGGGCCGGGCGGCCCGGAAGGTGATGCCGCAGATGTCAGTCGGTTTTTTTCTTCAACTTGGGGTTGGGGAAAAACTGCACCGCCTGGACCTTGGCGTCCGGCACCTTGGGCGCCGGGGTGTTCACGCGGGTGCCCAGTTCCTTGGGCACCGACAGGCCCTGCTCGTTGAGGGTGTCGGAATAACCGCAGGCCACACATTCGCGGTGCGGCACGCCGTCTTCGTTCCACATCATCAACTTGTCCGGCTCACTGCACGCCGGGCAGACCGCCCCGGCGATGAAGCGTCGTTTGGTAATCACAGGCCCCTCGCTCATGCTGCCGCGTCCTCGGTCAGGCCGCTATGGCGCAAGAGTGCGTCAATCGACGGCTCACGGCCACGGAAGTCGACGAACAGCACCATCGGTTCCTGGGAGCCACCACGGGCCAGGATCGCCTCGCGGAAGGCGCGACCGGTGGCTGCGTTGAGCACGCCGTCCTCTTCGAACTTGGAGAACGCATCGGCCGACAGCACTTCCGCCCACTTGTAGCTGTAGTAGCCCGCCGCATACCCGCCGGCGAAGATGTGGGCGAAGCTGTTGGGGAAACGGTTGTAGGCCGGCGGACGCATGACCGACACCTCGTCGCGTACGCCTTCGAGCACTTGCAGCACGCTGCGGCCATCGCCGTGGGTGGCATGCAACTCGAAGTCGAACAGCGAGAACTCCAGCTGACGGACCATCATCAGGCCGGACTGGAAGTTTTTCGCCGCGAGCATTTTTTCCAGCAGGTCCTGGGGCAGTGGTTCGCCGGTTTCGTAGTGGCCGGAAATCAGCGCCAGGCCTTCGGGTTCCCAGCACCAGTTCTCCATGAACTGGCTTGGCAGTTCCACGGCATCCCAGGCCACGCCGTTGATGCCGGACACGCCAGCGTGTTCGACGCGGGTCAGCAGGTGATGCAGGCCATGGCCGAACTCGTGGAACAGGGTGGTGACTTCATCGTGGGTCAACAGCGCCGGCTTGCCACTGTCGGCCGGGGTGAAGTTGCACACCAGGTTCGCGACCGGGCTTTGCAGGACGCCTTCGAAGGTGCGACGACGGTCGCGGGCACCGTCCATCCAGGCGCCGCCACGCTTGTTGGCGCGGGCATAGAGGTCGAAGAAGAAGCGGCCGACGTGCTGGCCGTTTTCCTTGATTTCGAACAGGCGCACGTCCGGGTGCCAGCTGTCGAAGCCTTTCAGTTCGGCGATCTCGATGCCGTAGAGACGCTGGACGATGGCGAACAGGCCGCTCAGAACCTTGTCGATCGGGAAGTAGGCGCGCAGGGCTTCCTGGGCCACGCTGTAACGCTGCTGGCGCAGTTTTTCACCGTAGAAACCGCTGTCCCAGCTTTGCAGGTCGGGGCAGCCCTGTTCGGCGGCATAGGCCTTGAGCTGTTCCAGGTCCTGGGCCGCGAACGGCTTGCTGCGCTTGGCCAGGTCACGCAGGAAACTGAGGACCTGATCGCTGGATTCGGCCATCTTGGTCGCCAGGCTCAACTCGGCGAAGTTGGCGAAACCGAGCAATTGGGCCAGTTCCTGGCGCAGGTCGAGGATCTGTTCCATCACCGGGCCGTTGTCGTTCTGGCCGGCGTTCGGGCCCTGGTCCGAGGCGCGGGTGCAGTAGGCGGCGTAGACTTCTTCGCGCAGGGCGCGGTCTTCGGCGTAGGTCATCACCGCGTAGTAGCTGGGGAATTCCAGGTTGATCAGCCAGCCGTCCAGCTCCTTGGCCTGGGCAGCGGCAGCCATTTGCGCCTTGGCCGAATCGGTCAGGCCGGCGAGGGCAGCCTCGTCGGTGACATGCTTGGTCCAGGCCTGGGTCGCGTCCAGCAGTTGATTGGAGAAGCGGCTGCCCAGCTCGGACAGTTTGCTCTGCACCTCGGCGTAGCGCTTCTGCTGCTCGGGCGGCAGGTCGATGCCCGACAGGCGGAAATCACGCAGGGAATGTTCGAGGATGGTTTTCTGCGCCACGTCGAAACCGGCGGCTTCCGGGCTGTTCGCCAGGGCTTCGAAGGCCTGGAACAATTCGCGGTTCTGGCCCAGTTCGGTGGAGTAGGCACTCAGCGCCGGCAGGCAGGCCTCGTAGGCTTCGCGCAGTTCCGGGCTGTTGCGCACGGCGTTCAAATGACTGACCGGGCTCCAGGCGGCGCCCAGGCGATCATTGAGTTCGTCCATCGCCAATACCAGGCCGGCCCAGGTAGGCTGCTGGACTTGGGTCTTGAGGATTTCGGCAATGGCCGCACGGTTATCAGCCAGGATCTGCTCGATGGCCGGTTGCACGTGCTCGGCACGGATCGCCGAGAATGGCGGCAGGTCATAGGGCTGCAAAAGAGGGTTGTTCACGCTCACGGTCGACACCTTGGCTGGAAGAAACATCGGCCCATCTTAATTACAATCGGCGTTCACCGCAGCTAGCAGCGCCTATCACCGGATAAGAGAGAGTCTATCGTGACCCTTCGCACGTACCAGAACCACAGCCCGCGGCTAGCCCGTGGCGCTTTTGTCGACAGCACCGCGGTGGTGATCGGCGACGTCGAAATCGGCAAAGACAGCTCCGTCTGGCCGCTGACGGTCATTCGCGGCGACATGCACCGCATCCGTATCGGTGCGCGTACCAGTGTCCAGGATGGTTGTGTGCTGCACATCACCCACGCCGGGCCCTTCAACCCGGATGGCTTCCCGTTGCTGGTCGGCGACGACGTGACCATCGCCCACAAGGTCATGCTCCATGGTTGCTCGGTGGGCAGCCGTGTGCTGATCGGCATGGGCAGCATCGTGATGGATGGCGCGGTGGTCGAGGACGACGTGATCATCGGTGCCGGCAGCCTGGTACCGCCGGGCAAACGGCTGGAGAGCGGCTTTTTGTATGTGGGCAGTCCGGTGAAGCAGGTTCGGCCGCTGACGGACAAGGAACGTGCGTTTTTCACCTACAGCGCGGCGAACTACGTGAAGCTCAAGGACCTGCATCTGGCCGAAGGCTACGACCAGGCCTGACGGGTTCGCCTGCCACCGCTATTCATTGTGGCGAGGGAGCTTGCTCCCGCTGGGCTGCACAGCAGCCCCACTACTCCCAGGAACTGCAATGCATTACCAGACTGTACTCTTCGACCTCGACGGCACCCTCACCGACCCGCGCGAAGGCATCACCCGTTCGATCCAGTTCGCCCTGAGCAAATTGGGCATCGACGAGCCCGACCTCACCCGCCTCGAGCACTTCATCGGCCCGCCGCTGTTGCAGGCCTTCATGCAGTTCTACGACTTCGACGAAGCCAAGGCCTGGGAAGCGGTGAATTTCTACCGTGAGCGCTTCAAGGTCACCGGCCTTTATGAGAACCGGGTCTTCGACGGCGTGATGCCGCTGCTGGAAACCTTGGGCGGCCAGGGGCGCCAGTTGTACATCGCCACGTCCAAACCCTGGGTCTTCGCCCGGGAAATCGCCCGCCACTTCGACTTCGCCCGGCACTTCAAGGTGATCTACGGCAGCGAACTGGACGGCACCCGTACCAACAAGGTCGAGCTGATCGCCCACCTGCTGGCCGAAGAAGGCCTCGACCCGGCCAGCACCCTGATGATCGGCGACCGCAAACACGACCTGATCGGCGCCCACAGCAATGGTCTGGATGCGGCAGCGGTCGGGTATGGGTTTGGCAGCCACGAAGAACTCAGCACCGAGCGCCCGGCGTATCACTTCCAGACGGTGGAGGCGTTGCATCAGGCTTTTTTGCGGCGCTGACTGGGTCGTCATCGCGAGCAAGCTCGCTTGTATGGTAGGACTTGAAGGGGGGAGGAGGGACAAAGCTCGATTCTGACTGTTAGCCGCAGTACAGACCGTGGGAGATTTCACCCCTCCTCCTTTCACCCAAGCGCCGATAAAGAATGCATCTGGCCTAGACCGACGATAGGAACAAGCCTGCGCCTCTGGGTGAACCCTTCAAGTGTTCAAACCTTAGCCCGGAGGATTTTCAATGGCAATGCCGGTTTCTGTCGCAAAGCCGATCGTGGGTGTTGATGTCGCCAAAGATGAGTTGGTGATTTATCACGCAGAAACAGATCGACTGGAAGCGCTCCCCAACACCAAGGCA